>CAZBUC010000069.1:0-9578 GCA_964494965.1 uncultured Maribrevibacterium sp. | reverse complement strand
ATATCAACCGTAAAAGCAGCGGCTCAGAACATAGCGCCAACTTGGCCGCTGGATCAAATGATTGCCGTGAACCCGTTTTGGCCAATGCGCCACCAACCGATTGAGCAAGTTAGTGCGACACTCAGCACCTTAGGTCACGCGCAACTCTTGATGCCAAAAGCCTATTATCTTAACCATTATCAATCCGGTGAGATAACGCCAAATGCACTACTGCAAGCGGCACAGGAACAGGATGTATACTTAGATCAAGCCGGTCTTGAAGCCTTTTTGAAACAAGAAAACCTCACCGCCAATTGGCACAATATTGCAGACTTACTAGACCATGAGCGTGACCCGCATAAAATGGCTTGGCGTGATGAGGTCACTCATCAAATTAGCCAGTTTTGTGCCGCGCATTATCAGCAACTTCGACCCATCTTGGCACGTCAAGATACCGACCATCAGCCTGATTTATACCAACACTGGCTAGACGTGACACGCCGAGATAGAGGCATCAGCATTATTTTAGATGAGTCTGGATTACATGACTTTTTTCAACACTTACCTGAGACACCAGAAGAAATTTTCTCCCTAGCGATTGACACCCTAAAACTGAGTGATGAAGTGTTAGGGCATTATGCTCACGCACTCTTGCTCGACATTAATGGTTGGGCTTCTTGGGTGGCTTATCTGCGCTGGCAAGGCGATCTTTATGCTCAGCCCCACGACGATATGTTGTCTTTGTTGGCCATACGCATGGCTTGGGAGCTGGTTATCTGGCGCTATTATCAAACAAAAGAACCAAAGCATGCCGAACTGCTGAACGTACTCTGGTCCCGTGAAAAAGCACAGTTACCCCGTCTCATTCGCCAACAACAGGAAGCGCAAAGTCTGTTGTGGGTATGGGCAAAAGCCGCTGAGCTGAGTTATCAGCATCGACTTCATCACGCTCTACTGACGGCAAAACCGCAACCTGCTTCTAAAGCCCCCAAACTGCAAGCAGCCTTTTGCATTGATGTGCGTTCTGAGGTCCTACGTCGTGCCTTAGAAGCACAAAGTAACGAGATTCAGACCCTAGGGTTTGCGGGATTTTTTGGCCTACCCGTAGAGTATCAATCTCACGCTAGCCCCTTATCTCGACCGCAGTTACCCGGGCTATTAAAACCGGCCATTCAAGTTACTGAAGCCGCTTCAACCAAAGAAACCTTAACAGAAGGAACATTGGCAGAAGAGACATTCACCGACAGCACAACTTCCCACCTCAACAAAACCGCCCGTTGGCATGGCTGGTCACAAGCCGCCCCGTCGACGTTTTCTATGGTGGAATCCATGGGTTGGTGGTACGCGTTTAAAATGCTGAAACAGTCATTTTTCCCAAAGAGTGAAGAAAACCCTTTTAGTCGCCTCAGTCATCAAACGAAATGGACGCTAACTCAAGCAGGGCAGCTTCTATCCATAAATGAACAAGCTCAACTAGCAAAAGGCATTTTACACGCCATGGGCTTAACGTATTTTGCTAACACGATTTTGTTGGTCGGACACGGTAGCCACACCACGAATAACCTTCACGCGGCCGGACTGGATTGCGGTGCCTGTGGTGGGCAAACAGGGGAAATTAACGTCAGAGTATTGGCCCAACTACTCAATAAGCTGGAGGTCCGAGCGGAACTCAAAAATCTTGGGGTTGAGATTCCACCCAGCAGCCGTTTTATTGCCGCACTGCACAACACCACGACGGATCACATACATTGTTTTGATGACCTTCTTGATAAAGACGTCGCGCCCTGGCTCGCCGCTGCGACAAAAACAGCGCAACGGGAACGCATCGCACAATTGGATCCCGCCTTATTGACCGCAGACGATGACAAGCTAGACCAGGCTTTTTTAAAACGCAGCAAAGACTGGTCTCAAGTGCGTCCTGAATGGGGATTGGCCAATAATGCGGCGTTTATTGTTGCTCCTAGAAGCTGGACCCGCCAAGTAGATCTATAAGGCCGCAGTTTTTTACACGATTACCAATGGCAAAATGACGCAGAGTTTAGCGTGCTCGAACTCATCATGACAGCGCCCATGATAGTCACTAATTGGATCAACATGCAGTACAACGCGTCGGTAACCGACAACCTAAAATACGGCTGTGGCAACAAGGTCTTACATAACGCGGTTGGCGGCAACATAGGGGTATTCGAAGGCAACGGCGGCGACCTACGCATTGGTCTTTCAATGCAATCACTGCACAATGGCGAAAAATGGATGCATCAACCGCAACGCCTTGCCGTGTATATCGCGGCCCCAAGGGAAGCCATCGAAACCATCACGTCAAAGCATGATAATGTTCGTCATTTGATCGATAACGAATGGCTGTATTTATTTCGCTGGAGTGAGGACGGATTAATTGAACGCTTTTACCAACAAAAATGGCATTAATAGCCACACTTTATACACATTTATTTCTAATTCTTAACACAGGTGCTAATATTAAGAAGTAGACAGCAGACCGCCTTGTTTAAAAGTTTAGGGATGGTTTAAAACAGCGGTGCTGTCTTGTGAGCATAGAATGACCCCCGACCCTTTAAGTAAGGTATCCCTATGAAAGTATCCCAAAAAGTCGCGCTCTGCGCTTCAGCCGTCGTTATCTTAGCCTTCGCCCTTTATTCATGGGTACAATACAGCAGCTTGAAAACCGCTCTATTCGAAAAAACCTCAACCAGCACTCAAGAAAGCAGCCAGGCATTAGCCGAGCAAGTCAACAACTGGCTGAATGGCAAGTTGGTTTTAGTCGATACGGCCGCGCAAATCATAGACAAGGATTTTTCAGGGCAAACTATTCAAAAAACCTTCGATCTGCCCGTGTACAAAGATGAGTTCTTACTCATGTTTGGGGGACTCTCTACAGATGGAGCACGCATTACTAACGACCCAAGTTGGAACCCAACCGGTTGGGATGCCCGTAAACGCCCTTGGTATCCGCTTGCCCAAGCGCACAAACAAGCCATATTAACCGAGCCTTATGCTGACGCTGCAACGGGTGAGATCCTCATCTCAGCGGTGGCAAATTTTTATGATAAGGGCCAATTTAAAGGTGCATTCGGTGGTGATTTAAGTTTGAAAACGGTATCCGATGCGGTCAACACCCTTAACTTTAATGACACGGGTTATGCTTTTTTACTTAACGATGCTGGCAATATTATCAGTCACCCAGAAGCCGATCTAAATGGCAAAAAAATGACGGATTTTATCGCAGGCGCTATACCCTCGCTGAACAAGAATCTAAACGAAGTCACTTTAAAAGATGGCCGTGCCGCGTATGTTTCCTTCACACCATTAACCAACCTATATGGCGCGAAATGGTATATCGGTGTTGTTTTAGATCAAGATAAAGTATTGCAAGATGTGCGTGAATTTGGCTGGATCGCCCTTATCAGTACCATTATCGCCGCAACACTGGCCTCATTTGTGTTGTATTTGGTGGTTAGTCAGCTGCTTAAACCTTTACAAGCCCTTCGCCAATCACTTCATGAAATCAACAGTGGTAATGGCGACTTAACAAAACGTCTCAGTATTGTGAGTAATGACGAATTTGGTCAGGTTTCCAGCGATTTCAATCGTTTTATCGATTATTTGCAAACACTCATTCGTGACATAAAAAGTTTGTCCGTTGAGGTGAGATCAAATACTGACAAAACGGCTTTGTCGTCTGCAAACTCAGCCAAACAATTGCAAATTCAGCTTAGTGAATTAGATCAGCTGGCCACTGCCATGCATGAAATGTCGGCCACTGCGCACGATGTCGCAGGCAGCGCACAAACGGCGGCAGCAAAAGCAAATCACGCTGACACGTCGGCGAAAAGTGGGGAAGATATCGTCAACCGTACGACTCAATCCATTGCTGAATTGACGGAGCAAACCGACAGTGTGGTCACCACCATCAATGAATTGGTGACATACAGCAACAATATTGAATCCATCTTAACCGTCATTACGGACATTGCCGATCAAACAAACTTGTTGGCGCTAAACGCCGCCATAGAAGCAGCCCGTGCAGGCGAGCAAGGACGTGGCTTTGCCGTTGTCGCCGATGAAGTGCGAACTCTGGCGTCTAAAACGCAAGAATCGACCGAGCAGATCAATAAAATGATCCATCAGCTTCAGGGCGGTGTGAAGAATGCAGAAAACGTGATTCTCAAAAGCAAAGAGAATGCAAAGCATACCCAAGGCATTGCTGAACAAGCAAAAGACGCCCTGCTCGCGATCCGGGCTAGCATACTAGAAATTAATGACATGAACGTTCAGATCGCCACCGCAGCGGAAGAGCAAAGTGCCACCTCGAACGAAATTAATCGCAACACCACCAACATTCGAGACATCAGCCAAGCCGTATCCGAAGCCGCCAGAGAGCAAGAAGCCCTATGTCAAACTATGGTCGATATCACGAACAAGCAAGCTAAGGCATTGGATAAGTTTAAAGTGTAAAAAAATTAACTGACTCAAAACGAAAAAATCCCGATTCTCAATCATCATCTTGAGAACCGGGATTTTTTATTTTCTCCCTATTTTAGCCTTATAGTGTTTAACCCCACACTCCCTCAACAGGATGCACCACGCTACCCTCGTAACGCAAAGCAGGAACACGATCTTTCGACAATAAAAGCGGTCCATCAATATCCACCCAACGCGCTTGTTGAGCCAGCAGTAAAGCCGGAGCCATTGCCAAAGACGTACCCACCATGCAACCCACCATGATATCAAAGCCTTGTTGCTGCGCTTCGTCCAATAAGGCGAGGGCTTCCGTCATGCCGCCTGTTTTATCCAGCTTGATATTGATCGCTTGATAACGCCCTTTTAACGCCGCAAGAGACGAACGATCTAAACAAGACTCATCGGCCACCAGCGGAATCTCAGGAGTGAGTCCCTCGAGTAAATGCTCTTCCGCCGCTCCCAGAGGTTGTTCGATCATTTCCACACCCAACAACGCCAATTGCGGCAAGTAGGCTTCGAGCTGCTCGAAGTGCCAGCCAGTATTGGCGTCTATCACCAGACGTGTATTTGGGGCCGCTGCACGAATTGCTTGTACACGAGCCAAATCGTCTTCACGCCCTAATTTTAACTTTAAAATAGGACGATGCTTTTGCACCGCAGCGGCTTTTGCCATATTTTCTGGCGTGTCTAACGACAGCGTAAACACGGTTGTCACTTCTTTAGGCGGCGCTTGAAAACCGGCAAACTGCCAAGCCGCTTTTCCCGCCAACTTGGCATCTAACTCAAAGAGGGCGCAGTCTATCGCGTTTCTGGCGGCGCCAGCGGGCATATGCTCGGCCAGCTCCTCTCGACTAATACCCGACTCTACTAGGCTTTTCACGCCCTCGACCATCTTCAAGACATCAGGATAATCGGCTTCAAATACATCCATGCGTTCGCATTCACCGCGCCCAACAACACCCTCTTGCTCAATGGTGACGACGATCACTTCGCCATTTAATTGCACCATGCGAGAAATGACAAAAGGTTCGTGTAACGGCCACTTTTCAACATTAATCGTCATGCGTCGCATTACAAGGTCTCCAACAGGTCCACGATGGAAGCCACACCCGTGCGCACTGGATCCACCACAGGCACACCAAACTTGGCTTCTACGCGGGCAATCTCTTTTAAGGCGTCTTCATGGGTCAAATTAACGGTGTTTAACGCAATTCCCCCTAGGCGAATGTTTGGGTTAGTCACAGCGCCCATGGCAAGATTGGTTTCAATCACTTGCTCTAATTCTGGTACCAAATACCCTTCCATAGAGTCCATCTGCACGCGACCCGCTTCATGACAAACGATCAGCACATCAGCTTGAGCGCCGTGCAGTAGACCAAGACTGACACCCGCATACGCTGGATGAAACAAAGACCCCTGGCCTTCAATGATATCCCAATGATCCGCCGTGTTATCAGGCGACAAAACCTCAACCATACCGGCGATAAAATCCGATACCACAGCGTCTACCGGCACCCCATTACCTTCGATCAGAATGCCCGTCTGGCCGGTCGCTCTGAACGTTGCGTTCATGCCTCGTTGTGCCATTTCTTGATGAATCGCCAAGGTGGTAAACATTTTACCCACACAACAGTCAGTGCCCACACTCAATAAGCGCTTCCCAGAACGTGGCAAGCCCGTACCACACACCATTTCACCTTTTGGGATACGAACATCAAACAAGGTTTGTCCAGTACGCTCAGCGGCTGCCACAAGTTCAGGTATGTCTATCAACCTCATGTGCAAACCACTGGCAATATCCAGCCCAGCCTCCATGGCTTCAACTAATAGCCCGACCCACTCTTTTGGCAAGGTACCACCGATCGGTGCCAAGCCTACGACAAAGGTTTTTGCGCCGGCTTGTGCGGCTTCTTGCACAGACATATTAGGCAAACCAAGATCGGCCTTTGCGCCGTCTAAACGTAATTGCGCAACACATTTTTCTGGACGCCAATGGGCAACCCCTTTTGCCACTTTCGCCATGATAAGGTCATTAGCGTCGCCTAAGAAAACCAAGTAAGGTGCTTTTAGCGTTAACGTATTCATGATTGTCTTCCTTTTTAAGTCAAACGAACCTGCAGAAGTGAAAACACCCCTGTAAATGGCCGTTGTGTGGTTAATATTTTATTGGTTAATGTATTGCTGATTAATGTTTTGCCAGTAAATGTATTGCTGGTTAGCGCACTCGAATGAGGTGGCGCTCTAATTGTCGCCAGAGAAGTACAAAGCCCGTGGTTATGAGTAAGTAGACACACGCTGCCGCAAAGTACGTAGAGATATCAAACGTTTGCGAAAATACTCGTCTTGTTTGTCCCATCAGGTCCATCACAGTGATAACACTGGCGACAGCACTGCCTTTGAGCATCAAAATGCACTCATTACCCAAAGCAGGAAACGCAAGACGATAAGCCAGTGGCATAATAATGCGACGATAAAGCAAGGTGGCTTTCATCCCAATGGCTCTGCCTGCCTCAATAGCTCCGCCGTTCACAGATTGAATTGCGCCACGCAATATTTCCGTTTGATACGCTAAGGAATTCAAAGTGAAGGCCAACAAGGCCGAGTTAACGGGATCTCGGAAAAAACCCCATAAGCTGACCTCCATTAGAAAAGGCCGAAACTGCCCCGATCCGTAGTACACCAAAAAAAGCTGGGCAATTAAGGGGGTACCTCGAAAGAAAGAGATAAAAACCTGTACCGGCAAGCGAAAATAACGCTCTCGTCGTGTTCTTAAAATCGCCAAAGGCAAAGCAAACACCGCCGCAATGATCACCGCGGTAAAGGTGATCTTCATCGTGAGCATGGCACCATCAAGCAATACAGGCGCGTAGTTTTGAATAATATTCAGCACAGTGATTCCCTATAATTCCTTCATTAATGATGAGAGCGAATGCCACGATTAGCCCGCTTTTCCATGTAACCCAGTACCCGTTCGAAAATAATACACACCGCCCAATACAGTACGCACACCGTTAGGTAAAACAAGAAAGGCTGCTTTGTGGACCCGACCGCGATATTGGTCATGCGCATTAGATCGTTCAGGGCAATAACCGACACCAGTGCCGTATCCTTAACTAGGTTGATCCATAAATTCCCCAACCCCGGCAAAGCCAAACGCATGATCTGTGGCCGTTCAATCAGCCAAAATATTTGCAGCCGCCCCATTGCTAACGAAAAGCCAGCTTCTTTCTGACCTTTATCAATCGACTGCCAAGCCCCCCGGAGAACTTCGGCGGCGTAACCGCTAAACACCAAACCAAGTGCAACCACGCCCGCCAAAAATGGGCTGAATTCAAAATACCCATTATTGGGGCTCAACCATTTCAACAGCTGATTGATCAGCAAGCCTACACCGTGGTAAATCATAAACAGTGTGAGTAGCTCTGGTAGCCCTCTGATTATGGTGGTGTAAAGTAACGCAAACGTGGTTGCGACTCGCTGCTTACTCACTGACAAAGCCGCTACACAAGCCCCTAAAAACAACCCCACTGGCAGTGCGGTGAACGCGAGCAATAACGTGATGCCCAAGCCCGCCAGCAACTCATCCCCCCACCCTAAATCACCAAAACTGAGATACACCATCGCTTCTGAGAATGTTGTCATCGTTTTTATCACTCTTAACAAAAGACACGAGATGGTTTAGAAAGGCATTGTTAACACGGCCAATGCCTTTCTAAATGGCCTATTTCAAGGTCAGAAGGTTCAGTGAAAAGTATTCATCATTGATTTTTTGATACGTACCATTCGCAATAATGGTGGCCAATGCCTCATTGAGTTCAGCCAGTAACGCCGTGTCTTCTTTACGCAGTGCCATCCCTACCCCTTCGCCCACATAGGCTGGATCAGTGATCAAGTCTCCAACACGTTCACAGCAAGCGCCTTCCGCTGAATTTAACCAATCTGTCATTGGCATGATGTCACCCGCTTGGGCATCAATACGACCGCTGGCTAAATCCAAATTCACGGCGTCTTGGGTAGGATAAAGGCGTATTTCTGAATCTGGGTAGTTGGCTAATAAAAACTCCGCCTGAGTGGTCGATCCTTGGGCACCAATGATCTTACCTTTCATCGCCTGAGGGGATACGTCGGTGAGAGAAACATATTTGTCCGCTACAAAGGTCATCGCAGACGCTTGGTAAGGATCAGTAAAGGCGACTTGCTCTTTTCTCGCTTCGGTTATGAACATGGACGCCAACACCACATCGTATTTATTGGCCAACAAGGCGGGAATGATTCCATCCCAGTCTTGAGCAACAAAGGTACACTCCCGCTGCATTTCTGCGCAGATAGCACGGCCGATATCGATGTCAAAACCCGCTAGCTGCCCATCTGCTTTGTAGTAGTTGAATGGAGGGTAAGCGCCTTCTGTTCCAATCCGTAACGTATCATTAGCAACTGCGGTCATCGCTGTCATTGAAAGGCAGGAGAGAACGGCACCGGTCAAAAAAATATTTTTCATACTGAGTTCCTTTGCTTATACATGCTTATACAAAATGGTCTCTGGCACACCCAAGATGGCAGTTTGCTAGAAGTGATATTGAGTATCACCAAAAAACAATAATTGTAATAATGATGAATAAATATGATATACATAGCGCAATGCTATACATAATGCAGAAACAATAAGGATTTACTCGGAGAAACCACCTATGCTGTCCACCAAAGATAAGCTATTACGCAACCTAGATTGGAACCTGCTCTATACCTTTTTGATCATAGTTAATGAGGGTGGTATCAGTGCGGCCGCGCGCAAACTGTCGCTCAGCCAACCCAGTGTAAGTAATGCTTTAAAAAGGTTAGAAGAGCATTTTGACAAACGTCTTATCTTGAGAAAAAAAGGCGTGTTCGCTCTCACACTTCAAGGCATGAGGGTGTACGAGTATGCCTCAGCCGCTAGCCGTGTTATCAGCAACATGGCCGACCATTTCGTTGAGCAGCAAGACACCATTCAAGGGGAAATTACCATAGAAGTCGCCAGTCATTTACAATGCCCCGCCTTTGATAAAACCTTGGCCGGTTACCATGCCCTATACCCAAACGTGATCTTTAATATTAACACTCAGCCAAGTGCCGACATCGTC
>CAZBUC010000068.1:0-9961 GCA_964494965.1 uncultured Maribrevibacterium sp. | reverse complement strand
GGCGTTCTTAGCTCATGAGAAATCGCGTTGATCATCTCTCGCTGAACATTCAGGAGTCGCTGGATATGCGATGACATAGAATCAAATGAATACGCCAATTCTTTTAGCGTACCACTACTATCTGGCACCCCTTTGGGCAAACCGCTCCGACCTCGAGCAATTTGCCGAGTAATACTTTCAAATGTTTTACGCTTGAAGTCCAGCGACAAAAGCTCACGCCAAATAACCAGCAACATTACCGTGATACTTATACCCACCACAGCAACAGCTAAAAGTGTTAAGGAAAATTCATCATCATGGGTAACAGAAAAATACACAGGACTGTCCATCTCTGCACTTTTCCAGATAAAGCCCTGTTCGCCATAAGATCGATGAATTAAGGTCACCCCTAATGCGGGATCGACGAGGTCACTAGGGTACGCTTTTTCGGATACACAAGGCATGTCCCGCAATAATTGCCTCTTTTGCGACGGATCGAGATTACTGGAAGCTAAAAACGACGCAATAAGCGATTCTAGTAAGAAAAAATGACTGTTTTGAGGGGCGCTACCTATTAAAACGGGACTATCGGCAGGACCAAAAGTAAGTTGATAGCTATTATCCGGTAATTTAAGCCACTTTTTATTAGCAATATAGGAAGAAACAGTGGCAAGCGGAAGGGGCTCAGTGATTGTACGGGGCCAAGACAATCGAGAATCTGCGACGGATTCACTGGCTTGTGTGAGTAGTAGAGCCGCACTAAAATTCGCATCCACACAGAGCAGTCTTTCCACTCTCATTTCACCAAAGCGAATCTGCGCAAATGTCATAACGATGTAACAACTTACGACGACAACAACACCTCCTAAGATGAGGTGCCGATACAAGCGCCAAACATCGCTCTTCATTTGCTATTAGACTTCTTTAACGAACAAGTAACCTTTACTGCGTATGGTTTTTATTCGTCGAGGATGAATGGGGTCGTCACCAATTTTAGAGCGTATGCGAGAAATCCTAACGTCAACCGAGCGATCTTGACCGTCATATTCAATACCACGAAGTTCACTGAAGATTTCCTCGCGGCTTAAAATGCGCCCTGCATTACTGGCTAGCAGCCATAAAAGATCAAATTCCGCACTGGTCAACTCTAATTCGTCTTCGTTTAACCAAGCCTCACGACGAGAGTTATCTATTTTTAACGGTCCAAAAACAATGTTTTGATCTTCTTTTGGCAACTCAAAAGAAAGCTCTGCACTTTGATTGCTACGACGCAACAAGGATTGGATGCGAGCTAGCAACACCCTAGGCTTTGCGGGTTTAGCAACATAATCATCCGCTCCAATTTCAAGACCAAGAATCTGATCAACGTCATCGCCTCGGGCCGTCAACATCAAGATAGGACCAGTATATTCATGTCTTACACTGCGACATACTGTAAAACCATCGGCGCCAGGCAGCATCAGATCTAAAATGACCAAAGATGGCTGTTCGGCAATAATACGCGATATCGCATTTCGACCATCGGGCTCAATAGCCACATTCAGACCATTTTTTTGTAAATATTCTTGGGTCAACAAGGCAAGACGCTCATCGTCCTCAACAATCAAAATGGTATTTTTTTCCAAACTCACAGACATTCCTTATTCGGTGCAGGTAACCTTTAATGAAGAGTAATTAATTCGCTGATGACCCGTTAGATAACAATGCACGAACGCTATTTACTCGCTCACGGTTGACACCAAAGTCATAATAACCAACCCGCGAGGCTGAGCGAAAATGCACAATACTGTCATCTTCTGGCAAGTAAAACTCAACATCATCAATAAAACCAATTAGGCGACTTTTCACTTCAAAGTGAACATAACCTAGCTCGCTTGTGACAAGGCGCGCCTTCATGTCAGAGCGATTCAACATACTTGATTCAATGAGTAGTTGCGTTGCTTTGCGCTCGCCCGTGTAAATGATGGGATCAGCAAAATGCACCTCATCATCACTAGACGCTTGACTCGATACACAGTTTGGAGCCGTTGGGCAAGGCTTCAATACACCCTCCGTGATGCCGAGATCTTCCGGCATTTTACTGCCTACTTTGACGTAAACAAAAAAAACCACGACCAAAACAACCATCAATGCAAACATCCAGCGCCCCATGCTCTTACTTCTCCAAACTGTATTGTATTTTAACGAAAGGATCTTTTACCCGGTTTCTTGGGTTTAAATTCTTGCTTATCGCTGCTCTGCCAATCAAAACCCTTCGCCGCACCACCACGGCGAGCGCCGCCTGCTGTAGCTTTATTTTTGTGGCGTTTCAGTTCAAGTTTCTGCTGTTGGGTTTTAGGTTTTAGCTCAGACAGTTTCAAATCCACCATAGCACACAGAGAGTTTACTTCTGTTGCTTCCATCTCTACCCAACGACCAACTTTAGCTTTTGACGGTAAAAATACAGGGCCAAAACGAACGCGTTTCAGGCGATTCACTTTCACACCTTGTGATTCCCACAAACGGCGAACCTCACGGTTACGACCTTCCATTAAACACACATAAAACCAACGGTTAATACCTTCACCACCGCCGTCAACAATGTCGGTAAATTTCGCGACACCATCGTCTAATATAATGCCTTTCTTCAGAGCTGCTAAATTCTCTTCTTTCACTTCGCCCATAACCCGAACAAGATACTCGCGATCTATTTCCGTCGATGGGTGCATTAAACGATTTGCCAACTCACCATCTGTGGTGAACAACAAAAGACCAGATGTATTAATGTCGAGACGCCCTACCGCAATCCAACGCTCACCACGTAATTTGGGTAGTTTATCAAACACGGTAGGTCGACCTTCAGGGTCTTTACGTGTGCACACTTCGCCTTCAGGCTTGTTGTAAATGATCACTCGACGATTTTCACCGGCTTCGGTCGCTACGATTTCGTAGCCATCTATCGTAATCGTATCCTTAGTGCTGACTCGATCGCCTAATGTGGCAACCACACCATTAACCAATACACGACCTTCACGGATACGAGTCTCCATCTCACGACGTGAACCCTGACCTGCTCTTGCTAATACTTTTTGTAACTTTTCGTCCATTACGAACCTCTTAGAGGGAATGCTTCTCAGCAACCCAGTTTTGATAATATTAAATGACTATTTTATGCGCATTTAGCGTTCATTTTTTCATCACTGTCGCGCATTATAAGCCAGAGACCATCGGCCTTGACAGCTGAAAATTCAATAATTTACTCAAACGGTTTAGGGTCACCCGCCCCAACACGAACGATTTCGATACTATCGGCATCCATTTTCACTACGGTGGTCGGTTCCATTCCACAAAACCCCCCATCAATAACCAAATCCAAAGCGTGTTGCAGGGTGTCACGAATATCATAAGGATCCATCATGGGGTCTGTTTCGCCAGGCAAAATCAGTGACACACTCATAATAGGCTCGCCCAGTTCAGCCAATAAAGCCGATACTATTGGACTGTTTGGAATGCGAACTCCGATGGTTTTACGCTTTGGGTGAAGTAGACGTCGAGGCACTTCAGACGTGGCGTTAAAAATAAAAGTATAAGGCCCTGGCGTATTATTTTTAAGCAAACGATACAAGCGGTTATCGAACCTTGCATAGGTCGAAATCTCCGACAAATCTTTGCACACCAAGGTAAAGTTGTGTTTATCGTCTAGGCGGCGGATAGCGCGAATTCGATCCAGCGCGGCTTTATCACCAAGATGACAACCAAGCGAGTAACCGCAATCTGTTGGGTAGGCAATAACGCCCCCGTTTCGAATCACCTCAGCGGCCTGTTTGATCAATCTTACTTGAGGGTTTTCGGGGTGTATCTGAAAAAATTGGCTCAACCTATTCTCCATTTCTAAACGTATTTAATGGGCTATGTGTATCAAGTAGACTGTGTGTATCAAGAGTAGATTTACATTATAACACGCTAATAAAGATACGCCTTGAGTCAAGGCCAGTTCTGCCAGATCAAATCAAGGTGACTTTCCTGTATCTGAGTAAATTTCCCCACCTGCATCCATGGCCCAAATGGTCCATGATAATCACTGCCCACGGAGGCTTTTAAGGCAAACTCTTTTGATAAACGCTCTAACAAGCGGACACTGTCAGGCCGCTCGTTACCCGAAACCACTTCAATGCCTGTTCCGCCCCATTTTTTAAAATCGCTCAGCAAACGCTTTAACTTGGTTACGGTAAGGGGATAACGTTTGGGATGCGCTAGAATCAACTCCATTCCTTGACCAGATAAGGCCGTCAATACCTCTTCTAACTCTGGCCAAACATCACGCAACTGCCCCAACCTTTTATTACCTAAGTAACGATCAAACGCCTTATTCGCGTCTTTTACCAAGCCTTTATTGACCAACAAGCTGGCAAAATGGGGGCGTCCAAGCTGGCTGTCTCCTGCCAAGGCGACGGCTTCATCAAATAAGTCAGGTAAACCTTGTTTAATCAGTAAGTCGGCGATACGGCGCGCTCGGTCGAGACGAATCATTTGATTCTGTGTCACAACCTCAAGCAAGGCTGGATTGTTAAGATCGAAATTTAACGCGACCATGTGCAGAGGAATGCCGTTCCACTGGGTCGACAATTCAACACCATTAATAAAACTTAATTTATGCTCAGCGGCACGTGTTTGAGCTTCGACAATGCCATCGAGACTGTCATGATCCGTCAGCGCAAACAAAGAGACACCCTGCTCAACTGCGAGATCGACTAACTCTGTTGGCGTAAGCTGTCCATCTGAGCGGGTAGAATGTGAGTGTAAATCGACTCTTCGATAACGTTCGGATTCAGGCATGAAGGCTATGTTCTTTTAAAGTAATGATGAGTAAAGTAACAACAGCATACATAAGTTGGTTTTTTTATGAAATTACTATTCGACTTTCTTGTAAGTCCTTATTATGGGTTTGTTTTACATTTTTCTGCTATTTATTAGCCCTGTTACGTTAAAACAGACATCTACAAATACCCCGCCGATGTCGGCGAAAAAATTTTATTGCCATGATAAAAAGGAAACAAAAATGCTGTACTCAATTATTGGTGAAGATGTGCCTAATAGTCTAAACAATCGACTTGAAGCAAGACCTGCTCACCTAGCGCGTTTGGAAGTTTTGCACAACGAGGGACGTTTGGTCTTAGCAGGACCAAACCCAGTGGAGGATTCAGAAAATCCAGGTAAAGCAGGCTTTTCTGGCAGTGTGGTAGTGGCGGAGTTCGCAACATTAGAAGACGCTAAAGCCTGGGCCGATGCAGATCCTTATGTGGACGCTGGCGTATATCAAAAGGTTACCGTGAAACCTTTTAAACAAGTTTTTCCAACGATTTAAAACGCCCTCCCCCTTCTTTCCTCTCTCTAAATGAGGAGAGGAAAGAAGATGATCTACACATCGGAATGCCCTAAATTCCGCTCTGGATCAATCACATCACGCATTCTTTGTTTTAATACTTTTGCCTCTGGGAAACCCGCTTCGGCCTTGCGACACCAGATCTCTATGCCATTGACTCGAACTTTAAAAATGCCACCTTGGGTTGGTAACAAGGTCACACTTTTAATATCATCATCAAATGTCATAAGTAGCTCCTGGGCGAGCCAAGCTGCGCGCAACATCCAACGACATAAGGTACAATATTCAATTTCTACGGTTGCAGTTCGCATTTGCTTTCTCTTTGCTAAAATAACGCTCTTGTTACACTAATTAAGGAATCTTCTTCATGCGCAAATCTATCATTACTGGCCTGGTTCTTCTCGCTTTTTGTTCACATTTACACGCGACAGAAGTCGACATTGTCACTAATCAAGGGACTTTTCGAGTTGACCTAGACGACGAAGCGGCCCCAAAAACGGTCGCGAATTTTTTACGTTATGTCGACGAAGGCTTCTATGAAAACACCATTTTCCACCGTGTTATTCGAGGCTTCATGGTTCAGGGTGGTGGCTTTACTGAAGATTTAGCGCGCAAAACAACGCATAAAGCAGTGGCTTACGAAGGGGACAACGGTTTAGCCAACAATCGCGGAACTCTGGCCATGGCTCGCACACAAAGCCCAAATAGTGCGACGTCACAATTCTTTATTAACCATGTCGACAATGCCTTCTTAAATCATGGTGTTCGTGGCGGTGCAGGTTACACAGTGTTTGGTAAAGTAATTAGCGGTATGGAGGTTGTTGACGCCATTGCTGCGGTATCTACTTCCAATGTAGGGCCATACCAAAACGTCCCTACTACACCCGTTACGATTGAGAGTGTTGTCCGTGTTGACTAGCTACCAACTGAACTCTCCTCAGCTGAGTTGGGGGGACGATGGCGCGCCTCACTCCGACCAGTTCAGCGACGTGTATTTTGACCAAGAATCTGGGCTGGAAGAATCCCGGCACGTTTTTATTAAAAACAACCAACTTGTCGAGCGCTGGGCAAGATTTCGACCATCGGCATTTGTCATTGCAGAAACCGGCTTTGGTACTGGATTAAACTTCCTCTGCACTTGGCAAGCTTTTTTAGAGCACGCCCCCTGTGATAAACAACTGCACTTTATTTCAGTCGAAAAGTTCCCATTAACCAAAGGGATGCTGTCAGACGCGCTAAAAATGTGGCCGTCTTTAAGTACATTCAGTGCGGAGCTTATAGACGCTTACCCGGATGTTTGTCATGGCTTTCATCGAGTGGAATTAGGGCAAGGACGAGTACAACTAACACTTTGGTTTGGTGACGCCGAAGACGGTTTTGCCGCTTTAAATGCCGACGTAGACGCTTGGTTTTTGGATGGTTTCGCCCCCAGTAAAAACCCTGAAATGTGGACAGAAAAGTTATTTCAACACATTCACAGACTCAGCCATCAAGGTACCACTTTTTCAACCTTTACGGCCGCTGGCATTGTCCGCAGAGGCTTAAAAAGCGTGGGGGTTGACGTTCGAAAAGTCAAAGGCTTCGGACAGAAACGAGAAATGACGGTTGGTGAACTCAATCAAACTTGCAAACCATTTACCGAGCGCATGGCACAGGGGCAAGCCTGGTTTAATGTTCGTCATGACAACCCAACTGACAACACGCCCGTTAGCGTCTTAGTGGTTGGATCTGGTTTAGCGGGGGCCAACACGGCGTACGCCCTAGCAAAACAAGGCGTAAAAGTGCAAGTCTGGGAACAAGGCAACACCATCGCAGGAGAGGCATCCGGCAATCCTCAAGGCATGCTTTACCCTAAACTGACGGCTCAAGATACTACATTAAACCGTTTTTATTTAACTGCTTACCTGCACGCTGCACGTCTCTTTAACAGACTTAATCGTAATCTTGATCCCAATAGCACTTATAATTCAAATGCTACACTTGACCGTAAGCACCTTTTTTGGGATCAGTGTGGCTTAATCCAGATCCCCAAAAACGCGAAGGAAGCTGAACGCTTTCAGAAGCTTTTGAGCCAACAGCTCTACCCTGATAGCGTGCTGCACGCGTCAACACAAAGACCAGACAGTGTGTTTTTACCTTTATCGGGCTGGGTCGCACCACAATCTCTTTGTGAACACTTGCTGTCTCATCCGAACATTGAGGTGCGACTCAACACACCTCTCAAAACATTAAATTTAGCTAGCACGTCGTCTTTTTCTGGCTCTGACAACCCTGACTCTGAAAATACGGTCTCGGTGTGGCAGGCCAAATCTGACGCTCAGATAACAGAGTTCTCTCATGTAGTCTTGTGCACAGCAAACGCCACGAATCAGCTACAACTTACGCCCCATCTGCCTACCTCCGCGATCCGAGGACAAGTTTCTCAAATGAAGCAAGACGACGCCATACGCGCATGTCTAGACATTGGGGTTGATCCAGATGTTATTCAAATCGACAGTGTTCTATGCGAATTTGGGTACTTTTCACCCCCTATCAATGGCGAACTCCACTTTGGCTCGACGTATGATTTAAAAGACAGCGACAAGACGGTCAGAGAAGAAGGCCATCAAAGAAACCTCAATATATTGGACGGCTTATTAGGACTGAAAAACAGCCCCTTTAAAACCCAGGATTGCGAAGGTCGGGTGTCGTTTCGTTGCGCCGTTGCTGACTACACACCGATTGTTGGGCCAGTGCAATCTGAAGCCGCTTATCAGCAAAGGTTTTCGGCGTTAAGTAAAAACGCAAAATGGAAAACCGACCAAGTTGCCGAACCCTGTCAAACACTTTACGTCAACGTTGGACATGGCTCTAGAGGCTTGGTCTCAACGCCACTAAGCGGGGAATATTTAGCCAGCTTAATAACCCAAACCCCTTCGCCTTTGGAGCAAGACATCGGACACCTACTTCACCCAAGTCGCTTTTTAATACGCGACCTAAAGCGAAAGCAGTGAACCCAAAGAAAGTCTTTTCTGAAGGCGGCACACCAAAAACCTACGTAGCAGCATTGGAGCGGAGTTACCTTCACTCAACGCTGCCACATGAGGTATGTCTTACTAAAGTCGTCACTACTTAAGGTGGTCACGACCACTTGGGCTAAATCAAACTTACAACTCGAATAATTCACAAGCGCTTGGAATCAAATCTTTAAAGCGGCTAGAGGTTTGTGGTCGATAAACGTACTTGCTCAATTCTGGCAACAAAGCTCGTAAGGTTTCACTCAACTGCAGTAAGCTTGGGTTAATTGGCTCATAAGGATAAACATGATCCTGTAAGCTTAGCTTATGCAATTCATCAAGCTCGTCTTGCAGTATGCCTTTCATCGCAAAAAAACGATCTTTTTGGTCAATATCATTGGTTTCCCAATAAGCATCAGAAATCGTTGTATTTAATTCATAAAAGATATGCAGTGCATCAGCAACATTTTTTTTAGACATGTTATCTCCATCTTTTTAGGCAATCTCTAAATTGCCCCTTGTATTGTTTAACCCTAACCTTATAACCTACATTCTAAACGTGAATCGACATAGGTGGATACCCCTTGAGTACTTCAATGCAACAAGCCGTGACTTCTGACAATCTATGGTCGTCTTTACAAGCTGAGGCACACAAGCTTGCACAAGATGAACCTATTTTAGCCAGTTATTTCAACACGACCATTTTACGTCATGAGTCACTGTGCTCAGCGTTGAGTTTTTTACTCGCTAGCAAGCTTGATAGCATATCAATACCCGCTATGGTTTTACGAGAAGTCTTTGAAGAAGCCATGGCAGATACTCACTCTGGCATTGTACGATGCATCGAGCAAGACATTTTAGCCATCAAAGAACGCGACGCGGCGTGCGATACCTTTACAACGCCTCTGCTATTTTTTAAAGGCTTTCACGCATTACAAACTTACCGTGTTGCAAATTGGCTGTGGCGTAATAACCGGAAAAGTTTAGCCTTATATTTGCAGGGGCAAATGTCCATGGTGTTTGGTGTGGACATTCATCCCGCGGCCACGATCGGCTGTGGCGTCATGCTGGATCATGCTACGGGCCTGGTGGTGGGAGAAACCTGTGTCATCGAAGATAACGTCTCTATTTTACAATCTGTGACCCTTGGTGGTACTGGCAAAGAGCACGGTGATCGCCATCCTAAGATTCGCACAGGCGTATTAATTGGCGCTGGCGCGAAAATCCTTGGCAATATTGAGGTCGGTGAAGGGGCGAAAATCGGTGCAGGGAGCGTCGTACTAGAAGCCGTTGAACATCACACGACGGTGGCCGGCGTACCGGCAAAAGTCGTGGGGCGCAACACAGAGCAAGAACCTTCTCGAATTATGGATCACAACATTAACCACTGCCTGCGTGACTGTTCAGAGTAAGGTTATCGCTATCTTTGTCATGATCCACTCGATCTTCACATCAGATCGTAGTGGGTCATATCCTCTTTTCGCACCATCTTGATGGTTTCACTTTCCGTATCAAACAAAAGCACCGCTTCGCCTTTCTTCAAAGACTGCAGTGCCTGTTGCCGTTTTTGTGCCACAGATAAATCATAATCTCCGTAATCTGTGCCATCACGTGACACGATATC
>CAZBUC010000067.1:7702-9970 GCA_964494965.1 uncultured Maribrevibacterium sp. | reverse complement strand
GAGCGGCTGCCTTCGTCGAAGAAATGAATCGCAGCTTGAGCAAATAATAAAGAGGCCCCAAGTAAAGACGCTAAAAGCCAAAGCCACAGGTGTTTCTTTCTGCTTCCTTCTGGATGGGGATGGTCATCCAATAAGGGTGCGAGATTTTGTTGAGCGGAAAGTTGGTCAAGGAAGCTGTGTTGGTTATGACCCGCAGGGTCTTGTTTGGCTACTGTTTGCGCCAACGAATGCAGAGCGGTCATGTAATCCGGCTCTTTTTCATTGGCGATAAGGGGTTGGACTGATGTGTAGGGCGATGTCTGTGCCTGTAATGGCTCTCTTGATGTGTCCGCTTTGGACGATTGGCTCTTTGTCTCCCTGTTTGTATTGTTAGTGTACGACGCGTTGAGAGCCGCTTCTACTTCGGCAAGTTCGACTTCCCATGGCGCTTGATCTCCTTGTGTCAGAGGCGTCACCGATTCTGTACCGACGGTAGCAGGTTGAGTCTTCGGTACTGCGACCGTTTTTTGTGTGGCATTGTGCTCGTCTGGTGCTGGTGATTCTGTATCAAGGTATTCTGGGTAAGACGTTTTGTAGTCCGTCACAGGGTTAAGATCATCATCGTCAAAAAGCGTCTGCAGCCAGTCGGAGTTAATGATTTCTTCGGTTTGCGCTGGATTGTTGTCGGTTGATTCAGTAATGCCGGTGAAAATTGACTTGGATTCGGGTTCGTTAAATGACGTTTGTGATACGGAAGGCGCAACAGATTCCTTACGGTTTTGTTCTTTAGGAAGCGGTTCTTTTCGAGGAGATACGTTGGCAGCAGGGTCTTCTGACTGGTTGGCATTGAAGATATGGAAGCACTGACCGCAACGAACTTTGCCCTTGGCCATGCCTAATACTTCATCGCTGACGCGAAATGCAGTGGAACATTTTGGGCAACGAGTGATTAGGCTACTGGCCATAAGTGACAACTATCCTGTTAAATCTATAGTGTTAAATGTACAGTCAGTGAATACGATTTATGCGTGCTTCGTACCAACAATACGAACCCATTCTTCTTTTTCTACAACAGAATCAATGGTAAACCAAGTCTTGTAAGCGTCAATGACATCCTGTGCTTGATTGGCAAGAATACCAGAAAGGGCCAATTGACCGTTGGTTTTGACCAGAGCAGAGATGGTTGGTGCCAAGTTAGCAAGAGGGCCAGCAAGGATGTTGGCAACCACGATATCGGCTTGCAAGTCAGATTCGTAAGGCGGTAATTTTACCTCAATACGGTTTGGTTCAATCTTGTTACGTTCTGCGTTGGCTTCGGTGGCTTGGACAGCTTGAGGATCTATGTCAATGCCAACCATGTTTTTTGCCCCTAGCAACAAACCTGCGATACCCAAAATACCTGAGCCACAACCATAGTCAATGATGGTTTTGTCTTGGCAATCGATACTGTCTAGCCATTGTAAACATAGGGCAGTTGTAGGGTGTGTGCCAGTGCCGAAGGCTAGGCCAGGGTCAAGCATTAAAGTGACCGCGTTTGCATCGGGTACTTGGCGCCAGCTTGGGCATACCCAAAGACGTTCACCAAATTGAATGGGGTGGTAGTTATCCATCCATTCTCTTTCCCAATCCTTGTCTTCAAGGATTTCGATTTTTAAGTCTATGTTGGTTTCGCCAAGTAATTCGGCTTTGTGTTCAACAACAGGGCGAATATGCTCAATGTCTGCGTCCGCTTCGAACAGACCTGTCACTTTAGTATGATTCCAAAGTGGGGTGGTGTTTAAGTCAGGTTCATATACAGGGTCATCATGAACGTCTTCAAAGGTGACCACCAAGGCGCCACATTCTAAAAGTGTATCCTCAAAAGCGGGAACATGATCGGGTGTAGTGTGAATGCGTATTTGAAGCCAAGGCATAAATGAAATCCAACAATGAAAAAACAGGAATAGAATAGCGAAGCTTGGGATGGGTGGCGAGAGGAAAATGATAACCCCTAGAGAAATACTCGTTCGCTAGGGGTTAAACTACGGTGATTACAAACCGAGTTTTTTCTCCAAATAATGGATGTTAACGCCACCAACAATGAAGTTAGCGTCATTTACCAAGTCTTTTTGTAACGCGATATTGGTTTTGATCCCATCAATAAAGGTTTCATCCAATGCCCCTGAAAGGCGTTTTAGTGCAGCCGTTCGGTCGGGTGCATGACAGATGATCTTTGCGATCATGGAATCATAGTTCGGTGGTACGGAATAACCACTGTATAAATGTGAGTCAACACGAACTCCCATACCG
>CAZBUC010000067.1:0-7692 GCA_964494965.1 uncultured Maribrevibacterium sp. | reverse complement strand
GGAAATAATGAACTTTACCAGGGCAGGGCATGAAGGTTTTGGGGTCTTCCGCGTTGATACGCGCTTCAACAGCGTGACCATTTAGTTTGATGTCTTCTTGCTTCAAAGATAATGGCAAACCGCTCGCGATGCGCAGCTGTTCTTTCACAATGTCGACACCAGTGACCATTTCCGTAACAGGATGTTCTACTTGAACGCGAGTGTTCATTTCGATGAAGTAGAAATTACCATCTTCGTAAAGGAACTCAAAAGTGCCCGCGCCGCGGTAGTTGATTTTAATACAAGCGTCTACACAGGCCTTCAAGCAAGCTTGACGAGACTCTTCATTCAGCATGGGAGCAGGAGCTTCTTCCAACACTTTTTGATGGCGACGTTGCAAAGAACAGTCACGATCGTATAGGTGGATGGCGTTGCCTTGACCGTCGGCCAATACTTGAACTTCAACGTGACGTGGGTTTTGGAGGAATTTTTCCATATACACAGTGCTGTCACCGAAGTAAGAGCCCGCTTCAGACTGAGTGATGCTGATGGACTTTAATAGACTTCCTTCGTTGTGCACAACACGCATACCACGGCCACCGCCGCCTGCTGCTGCTTTTACAATGACAGGGAAGCCAATTTCTTTTGCGACGCGCAAACATTCATCTGGATCGCTAGGTACAGGACCATTCGACCCTGGAACAGTAGGAACGCCCGCTTCTTTCATTGCCTTAATAGCCGATACTTTATCGCCCATCAGGCGAATAGTTTCGGCTTTAGGGCCGATAAAAGCAAAACCAGAACGCTCAACTTGCTCAGCAAAATCCGCGTTTTCGGCTAAAAAACCGTAGCCTGGGTGAATCGCTGATGTATCGGTTAATTCAGCCGCGCTAATGATCGCTGGAATGTTCAAATAGCTTTGAGCTGAAGGGTTAGGCCCAATGCAGATGGATTCGTCTGCAAGGCGCACATGGAGTAAGTCACGGTCAATTTTTGAATGGACCGCAACGGTTTTGATACCGAGTTCTTTGCACGCACGCAGAATACGCAATGCGATTTCGCCTCGGTTAGCAATCAATACCTTATCGAGCATGATGAAACCTTTGTTTGCGTTGGATTAAATGATGGAAACAAGTGGCTGATCAAATTCAACCGGCTCGCCGTCTTCAACAAGAATAGCGCCGATAGTACCGGATTTGTCCGCTTCGATTTGGTTCATCATTTTCATGGCTTCAACGATACAAATAGTGTCGCCAACATTCACTTTTTGGCCTACTTCGATGAAAGGCTTCGCGCCTGGTGCAGAGGATTTGTAGTAGGTGCCAACCATTGGTGAATTAACAGTGTGGCCGTGATTTACAGCAGCAGGTGCCTCAGGCAACGCAGCGGAAGGAGTAGGGGCTGCTTGTGGTGCCATAACCGGAGCGGGTGCATACGCCGCTTGCACAGGTGCACCACCACGGCTAATGCGAACCGCTTCTTCGCCTTCCTTTATTTCGATTTCGTAGACGTTAGATTCTTCTAATAGTTCGATTAGTTTTTTGATTTTGCGAATGTCCATGAATACTCTCTTCTGTCTTTATTGGCGTTTCAGTGATTGCATAGCTCACTGACTATTATAAATTTTTTGCAATAATCCCATTTGATGCGTAAATATGACGGATTACGAATGATAATGGTAAATGCTTATAGTTCGAAATTATCGGTAAAAAGCGGTATTTTGTCCAGTTCTGTAGCAAAAAAACCAAAAAATGTTTACGCAGGTTAAATGTTGATCTTTTGTAAACTTGCTGTATTGGCGTCTTTGCTAAGGCGGTGTGATGGCGTCTAAACGTGCCGAAATAAGAGATTGGGTTGGCGTGCCCATTAAGGTCATTCCTGGATATTCGTCTCCTTGCGCATTTAAAAACACCAAAGAGGGTGGGCCAATCAAATTAAATTGGCGTATTAACGCCTTGTTTTCCGCACTGTTTTGGGTGACATCTACCTTAATTAGCCGAGTCTGATTAAGCTGCAAAGCGATATCTGGTGAGGCCAACATACGATTGACGCTAATACAGCTGATACACCAGTCAGCGTAAAGGTCTAACACTATGGGTCTGGCGTCCTGATGATCAATGAGCTCGTTCAATTCATCCAAACTGGTTATTGTGGCGTGAAAAATAGGTTGGTTGTTGGTTGTGGCAAGGCTTTTTGCCTCTTGCGTCGATATGTTGAGTTTTTTCAAAGGTTGTAACGGGTCTACTTCACCCATTGCTCCCCCTAAAAACTCAATCATCCCCAATGTCATAAACAGTAAGGCCATAAACCACCGTATAGGGTGACTGTGTTTCTTGATGCCGCGGTGAATAAAATAACCGCTAATAGACAGTGACAATGCTCCCCACAAAAGCAGATGACTGCTAAACGGGAGCCATCGAGTCATCAGCCAAATTGCCATTGCCAACAAAGCAAAGCCCATCATTACTTTTATGTCATGCAGCCACTCGCCATTTTTAGGTAGAATTTTGGGTCCAAATAAGCCAACTAACAAAAGGGGCACACTCATACCCATCGCCATCACAAACAAAATGAGCGCGCCTTGTAAGGCACTATTTTGACTGCTGATATATAACAAGGCGCCTGCTAATGGTGCTGAAACGCAGGGTGAAACGATTAAGGTAGATAAAACGCCAGCAATAAAAACACTGATGCTAGTTTTCGAAGAAGGGTGTTTGGTGCTGCTGGCTGCCTGCAGTTTTTGTCGCCAAGAATCGGGTAGCTTGAGTTCATAAGTGCCAAACATAGCCATGGCGAGGGCAACAAATATTACGGCACTTAACAGTATTACTATGGGGTTTTGCAAGCTAGCTTGTAAATTGAGTTGTACACCAAAGAGACCAACTAGGCCACCAATAGCCGCATAGGTCAGTGCCATGCCCAATACATAGACCAAGCTGTAGTAAAACGCCCCCATTCTTGAATTTTGTGTTCCAACAACGATAGCACTCACAATCGGAATCATTGGTAATACGCAAGGAGTCAGCGATAAAAGCAAACCTATTCCAAATAAGGTTGCAAGCGTGGTCCACGAGAAAGCCCCGTTCAAAAGTTGATTCACTGACTCGGTTTGTGATGGCGAGATCTGGCGTTGTTGGCTTGTACTCTCGTTCTCATTCGAAGACGTACCTTTGCCAAGTTGTGAGACGTTAACGTCTTGATCTAAGGGGTTGTCAGGAACCGTATACTGAATTGGGTGGTGAACGGGAGCATAACATAATCCTTTATCGGCACAGCCTTGGTAGGTTAGCACAGCGTTTATTTGTGTGCCGGGAGGAAGACTAGGGTCGTGTTGAATAGGCAGTGATAGCTCGCCTCTGTATACCGTTACCGTACCGAAATAGGGGTCTTGTATGATTTCACCTTGCGCAAAGGATGCGAACGATAACCCGTTTGCTTGGTCCGTTCCGGTTAAATGCGTTAAGTCCACTGAGGGGGTGTATGTGAGTTGGTCTAATTTGAACTGATCACGATATAAATAATACCCCTCGTGGATTTTCCAATTCGCAACCAAGGTACCGTCATTATCAGGAGCAACCAATAGCTGAAATGCCTGCTCTACGTCAAGAAATGTGGGCTTGGTAAGAGAAGGCGTAACAGAACCAAAAGTAAAGGCAGAAGACGCACTGTGAAAAAAGAGAAAAAACAATAGAACGAAAAAGCGCATAATAGCCTTTTGATAGGTTAACCTAAGCTTGTTAAAGAAGAATCCATATTTCATCCAGTACCTTGATACGTGTAGACTAGCAAGGTACCGATTATATGCCAATTGTAAGGTGAAAAGTTGATGATAAAACGGGTGTGTTTCCTAATTGTTGTGCTTTTCCTGACAGGCTGTCAGGGCGCCATGACGACCCTTAAAGGGAACCATAGCGATGAAACTGAGCAACTCACTCACGTTCAGTCGCAGATGGAGTTGAGTAATGAAGAGGCAGATCAGAAAAATGCGCCACGGCCAAGTCAAGCCGTTGAAGTGAGTGCCCAAAATCTACCTGCTACGGTCAAGCGTCTTAGTAAAGCTGAGCAGCTGACACAAAATTTGATCGAGCGAGGTAATCAAGCATTGTCTGGCAATCGACTGGTAACGCCAGAAGAAGATAATGCCAATATGTATTTTCAGGCCGCTTTAGGCAGGGATCCTGGCAATTTTTATGCGATTCAAGGTATCAGTAAAATTGTTGATCTTTATACAGAATGGGCTTGGCAAGCGGCTCTAAATCGTCAATATTCACAAGCCGCTCGTTATCTTGACTTAGCTCGTTCTGTTAACTCCGAAGATCCTGTTTTATTGGAAATGTCTTCGCGAATAAAGGATTTGCGAGAGCGTCGTAGCGAGTCAAATTCTGTTTTAAATTCTCCGCAAAACAGCGTCCGTAACAGTTCGGCTGCGACAAACGATAGCCAAGACGTTAAGGATGAGAGCCATGCGCCGTTGGCAGAAGGTCAGTTTCGTTTACCAAAAGACCTTTTCAGCCGCAGTGAAGAGGAAATTATCCTGCAAATCCAGCCTATTATCGACCAAGTGTCAGCGTTACAATCGTCTATAGTGATTTATTGGCCGAACGATAAAGAGGCTCGATTGCTTTATCAGATTATTAATAGCCGTGTTACAGAGTTTCGTGTACGTGCGATGACATTTCATCGTGCCGATTATAGAGTGGAATTACATCAGGATTAAGGTAGGTCAAAATGTCGCGTATAACGGGAAAGTTAATGGCTTTAAAACCAAACGTAAGTCTGTCTGGAATGGGGAAGTCAGCGACCATTGCGGTCTTGGTGGTCGTGGCTTTATTGACTGTCTTAAGCATGTACTGGAGCAATGAGCCAGAGCCCTTTGATGTCGTGGCAGTGGCAAAAGAAAAAGCCGCTGAGCGTGGGTATTTAGACAACAGTCAAAATCTTGTCGTCGGGCATACCACGGCAAGCACCTTACACACTATTGTCGAAACCCTGCTGGAAAAGCCGGGTGGCTTTATCACCAATGATATCATGCCGCCTGGTGTGTTTATGGATAACATGCCAGCTTGGGAGTTTGGGGTGTTAGTGCAGTCTCGTGATTTGGCTAGAGCGTTTCGTAAAGAGTTTAGTCGTTCACAGTCTCAGTCAACGGAAGATGTCAACTTAAAGGTGGCTGAACCTCAGTTTAACTTTGATAACAAAAGCTGGGCTCTGCCATCAAGTGAAAATGAGTACCGTCGAGGCAATAAAGAGTTGATGGCGTATTTGGATCGCTTAGCGGGTGAAAGCAATAATAAAGCACAGTTTTATGCCCGTGCTGACAACTTAGCCGACTGGCTTTCCGATGTAAGTACCCGTTTGGGCAGCTTGTCGCAGCGTTTGTCTGCCAGTGTGATCGATGATGAGCCGCAAATGGGGTCAGACGAGAACAGTCGTTATGTTAGAACACCTTGGATGCAAATCGACGACGTATTCTATGAGGCGCGTGGCACCAACTGGGCGTTGATTCATATGTTGCAAGCAATAGAAGTCGATTTTATGTCTACTCTAGAAGACAAAAACGCATTAGTGAGTTTACGTCAAGTTATTCGCGAGCTGGAAGCGACCCAAGCGACTCTTTGGTCGCCCATCATTTTAAATGGTAGTGGTTTTGGTTTGTTGGCAAATCATTCATTGGTTATGGCGTCCTACATAGCGCGAGCAAACACCGCGATTATTGATCTTCGTCGTTTGTTGTTACAAGGTTAAGTGTTTTTGATAGCAAATAAGAAGAGTCGCATTGTGCGTCGAGCCGAACTGGACGATGCTCCTTCTATTTTGGCCATTTTTTGTGGTGAGCAGGCGCACTCTGGTAAATCTCGTCACAAAGATATCAATCTAATTGATGTCATTGATTGGATTGAAAGAATGACGGATAGGCATCCTTTATTCGTCATGGCGCAGCAAGGAGAGATAATCGCTTGGTGTTCTATTGAGCCTTTTTACGGACTCGCTGCGTTTGATGAAACTTGTGAAGTCAGTTTGTACGTTAAACCGGCTTATCAGCAAAACGGTGTCGGCACGCACATTTTGGGTTATTTGGTGGATCACCGTCTTTCCTTGCGTTTTACCCGCTTAATTGCCTACGTTTTTGAGAGCAACTTAGGTAGCAGGGTGTTTTTTGAAAAGCAGGGGTTCGAAAGGTGGGGCAAATTACCTGGCGTTGCCAAGCATGAGTTTGGCCAAGAAGATGTGTATCTGTACGGTAAAGTATTTTCGTGATATCTGCAGAGAGTGCTTTTTAGGCAGTGCTAAAAATAAAACCTGATTATTTGCCTCACTTAAAGCGATCCGGAAAAGGGAGCGCTTTAGGCGAGGTTGGCTAAATCAAATGGTCGAGCGAGTTAGATTAATTCTAATGCTTCCATGGTTTGACGAATCGTCGCTTTGGTGCTGTCTTGAAGTGGTACCATAGGTAGACGACACTCTTCTGTACACAGCCCAAGTAATGACATGGCGTATTTTGGCCCTGTTGGGTTAGGTTCGATGAAGAGTGCGGTGTGCAAGGCAAACAGTTTGTCTTGTAATTGTGCTGCTTCTAGGTATTTTCCTTCACGACATAAACGATGCAATTCGACCACCTGTTTTGGTGCCACATTTGACGTTACGGAAATACAACCGTTACCACCACCAATGTTGTAAGCAACCGCCGTAACATCGTCCCCGCTTAAAAAGTTAAAAGGCTTATGGATTAAAGCGCGCTCCCTAATGGGGCGGGTTAGATCCCCTGTGGCGTCTTTTACGCCAATAATGCGAGGCAGTTCTGCTAGTCTAGCCAGTGTGTTTACGTCTAAGCCGACAACAGAACGTGGCGGAATGTTATATAAAATAATAGGCAATTTACTGTGATCGTGAACGTATTTGAAATGCTCATAGAGGCCTGCTTGGTTAGGACGATTGTAATATCCTGCAACATGTAGGGTGGCGTCTGCCCCTGCTTGGTAGGCGTATTCTGAATAGTTGACGGCCTCAACAGGGTTGTTTGATCCGGCGCCCGCGAGCACGGGAACGGCTTTATTCGTTTCTTGAACTGTGATCTCAATAACGCGTTTGTGTTCCTTTTCGCTTAGAGTGGGAGACTCACCCGTTGTGCCGACTGGCACTAGACCGTTTATTCCCTGATCTATTTGCCAGCGAACAATATTTCGCAACGCACTTTCATCAAGTTGGCCGTCACGGAAGGGTGTAATTAGTGCTGTGATTGCGCCGTAAAACATACATTTGCCTCATTTGGGCCGGTATGCATTTTTGCTGAAGAGAGAAACAATACCGTCAGCAAGAATGCTGCCGGGGAAGTTTAATATCTTAATTCCACACGCCAGCCACGCAGAGCTTCTTTGCTTTACGTTTATCGCCGTTGTGTTTTTTTAAGATTTTGTTCATAGAGTGACGTTTAATTGAGTAAATATTCAGTGTTTTTGTATGCTGAACTTTTTTTCTAAAAAGGTCAACCTACTGAAAGGTTTTTATTTGTCTTGCGACTCTGTAGAGATTACATGCCCGCCACGAACCCATTATTGAGGCTTTTTTGTGGCGGGCATAAACGTCTTAGTCGTCTAAATTGATCGTTTTATCAAATGTTAAGGGTTATTTTTGGAACACAAAGCTTTCAATCTCAAGGAATTTTTCTGTCCAAAGATCATAAGCTTTATGATTAATATGTAACTTATCATTTTC
>CAZBUC010000066.1:0-10078 GCA_964494965.1 uncultured Maribrevibacterium sp. | reverse complement strand
TGAAAAGATACCGTCATGGCTAAGATACTTTTACCAAACTGAGAAGCGATCACTCGCCTAACACTAAAACTGCCGCCATCTCTAATCACTTCAACGTCATATTCGATAGGGTGAGCCGAGTCTCCGGGCCTTAGAAAATAACAATGTAATGAATGTGGAAACCGTCCTTCAACTGTTTGCGTCGCTGCACTCAGCCCCTGCCCTATCACCTGCCCACCAAATAGTTTTGGAAAACCTATGTCTTGACTGCGACCGATAAACTGAGTCTCAGATACTCGCTCTAACTTTAATAAATCAATTAGATGATTGACCACTCGACTCATGACTTTCTCCCGTTAAATACATACTCTGATTATGCCGCTATTTATACCGCGTCTAAAATAAGAAATCTTTATGAGGATCAAAAACGAACATTTTTTGCCTAAATCTTATTCGGACTTTGCTAATTCGTTGCTTTTTTGTTTTTATGGACGACTATTTTGTGGGGACTTTCTTCTTGGCCACTTCCGCGTTAATTGACCCATTTGGTCGTAAAATTGATTATCTACGCATTTCCGTCACGGACCGATGCGACTTTCGTTGCACTTATTGCATGGACGAAGAGATGTCTTTTTTGCCCAGAGAGCAGATTTTGTCTTTGGAAGAGATTGTGTTTGTGGCAAAAACCTTTATATCCATGGGCACCAAACGCATCCGCATTACCGGTGGTGAGCCTCTGGTCCGTAAAAATATTTTATGGGCCATAGAACAAATAGCCAAAACAGAGGGTTTGGAAGAATTGACCATCACCACCAATGGCTCTCAACTTCATAAAATGGCACAGGATCTACTCAACGCAGGCGTCTCACGCATCAATATCAGCTTAGACACACTAAAAGCGAATCGTTTTCTTGCTCTTACCCGTAGAGATAAGTTCCAACAAGTCGTTCAGGGTATAGACGCCGTCAGTAAGCTGCCATTTAAACGTTTGAAAATTAACAGTGTCATGCTGAAAGGTCATAACGACGATGAACTGTACGATCTGGCTCAGTTTGCTCTAGATAGAAAAATGGACATCAGCTTTATTGAAGAAATGCCGCTTGGCATTATCACCGACCATAATCGTGCCGCCACCTATTTATCCAGCGACGATGTGATAAGCACACTAAGTCAGCATTTTGAGCTGACACCAAGCACCATGACCACCAGCGGCCCCACACGCTACTATCATGTTGCCGGATCCGATCACAAGATTGGCGTTATTTCGCCTCACAGTCATAATTTCTGTAGCACTTGTAATAGAATAAGATTGACGGTCGAGGGCCGTTTGTTACTTTGCCTAGGCAACGAACATTCAAAAGACTTAAAAAATATCATTCGTCGCGAACACAAAGACTTAACCATGCCAGATGCTTCGATAAAATTGCAAAGTGCGATTATTGAAGCGCTCGCACTTAAACCCGAAAAACATCACTTTAATCTCGATGAAACGCCACAAATATTGCGTTTCATGAGCGCTACCGGAGGATAAACAAAACATACCATGGCTAAAACATCCACGCCCTTCCGCCCACTCAACATCAGCGTACTCACCGTTTCCGACACACGAACCATCGCTGAAGATACCTCTGGCGATGCTCTCATCGAACTGCTGACCGAAGCAGGCCATCAACTTAACGAAAGAAAACTTGTCAAAGACGACGTATACCAAATGCGTGCTGCAGTTTCCCAATGGATTGCTGATCAAGAAACTCACGTCGTTTTGATTACTGGCGGTACAGGATTTTATTCGAGAGACAGCACACCTGAAGCCATGACCCCCCTGTTTGATAAAACCATCGAAGGCTTTGGCGAATTGTTCCGACATCTGTCTTTTCTAGAAATAGGTACGTCCACTATTCAGTCTCGTGCTATAGCAGGGCTCGCAAATCAAACACTAATTTTCTGCTTGCCGGGATCAACAGGTGCCTGCAAAACGGCCTGGAATGGCATTTTAAAAGAACAGTTAGATGCCTCACATCGGCCCTGTAATTTTGTCAGCCTACTCATTGGGCCCAATACACACTCACAACTTGAGGCGTAACCGATATGTCTAGTTTGCTTGCATTTGAGGATGCCCTGCAAGAAATAAAACGAAGCGCCACAGTACGTGTAGCGCAACAGACAATCGCGCTTCCTCATGCGGTTGGACGCATTTTGTCAGAAGACATTATCGCCCATATTGCCGTGCCACCCCATGACAACAGCGCGATGGATGGCTACGCATTAGCCTATGCCGATTGGCAAGAAGGTAAGCATTTCACCATTAGCCAACGAATTGCCGCAGGACATCATCCTCAACCTTTAGTGCCAGGCACCTGTGCCCGTATTTTCACCGGAGCCAACATACCACCTGGCGCCGACACTGTGATCATGCAGGAGAATGGTCACCTCATTGATGACAAACTGGTATTAAATGAAGCACCGATAAAGGGTGATAATATTCGTCCGGCAGGACAAGACATGCAAGTTGGCCAAACAGTCATTCAGGCTGGGGAAAAGATTACCCCCATACATATTGGCTTGTTATCCAGTTTAGGAATAACACACATCAGGGTATTTGAACCACTGCGTGTGGGTATTCTAACCACGGGAAATGAACTTATTCCTGTGGGCGAAGACTTGGCAACCGGACAAATTTACAATTCAAACGGCCCAATGCTGAGCGCTCTGGTGGCACAGGCTGGCTATCAGGTTAGTCAGTGCCTTCACGCAGCAGACACGCCCGAAAGTACAGAAGCGACATTAAAAACCTTACTGTCCTCTAGCGATGTAATTCTTTCTTCTGGTGGCGTTTCTGTGGGTGAAGAAGATCATGTAAAAGGCGTTCTAGAAAAACTCGGCTCTGTGCATATGTGGAAAATTGCCATTAAACCAGGCAAACCGCTTGTCCATGCCACTTTAGACGATGTGCCATTCCTTGGCCTGCCCGGCAATCCAAGCTCTACCTTAGTTACTTACCATTGGTTTGCTCGCCTATTATTGTCTGTATGCGCTGGGCAGAATACAAAACACCCGCAGCCCTATTCTGTGAACGCAGGCTTTAAGCGTTTAAAAGCCATTCAGCGAGACGAATTTTTACGTGTTTCTATAGGCAAAGATGGCTTTGCATACGCCCATGCTCAACAAAGCTCTGGTGCCTTGCTAGCGGCTTGCGAAAGTCAAGGCTATCTGCACATCAAGGCCAATACTCAGATCGAATATGGTCATGCCTATGATTTTTACCCTTTTTCAGGCTTTTAAACTCCCCCTTTACATAGAACTCGCCTAGACTAACAGTAGCGCTCTAATATCAGGGCGCTATTGGCTTTATGATGAGGCGATGAAATATGAGAAACACAGAGTGGGAAACGTCTCTTTACGAACATCAGCACGCGATGATTAAGCGACTTGACGCCTTTAGAAAGCGGGCTAAAACAGCCGACTATTCGAAAGACGACATCATGGTCATTGAACACTCTTTTCAATTGCTGGTCGCTTCGATGCTGGACCTTGCCCGATATGTTTTAAAGCATCACTACAACACAGACATCTCTTCACGCAAAGAAGTGCTTAATGCACTCATTGCAAACAAAGATGTCACATATGAGCAAGCAGAACAAATACGCACTCTTATTCAATTAAGAGACAAGGTTTTGCATGATTACCTAGAAGAAAACTTTGCCGATCTAGAGGAAGCCATGAAACTAAGGCGTTACAGCTTAGTTGAGGTGTTAACAAAAGAGTGGACAACACGCCTATCAAGCACAAAAGAATAAGTGTTGAAATATTAGGCTGAAGCATCCAAAAAGGCTTGGCGCAATAAACCACGAAACCAGATATGCGCCGCGTCATGTTGAAATTTCTCGTGCCAAATCATTGAGTAATCGAACTCTCGTGTTGCAAACGGCAGCTCATGTAACACCATTTCAGGCACAGTTTCTACCATATCTTCGGCAAATAAACGTGGCACAGTGAGTAACATATTGCTGTCCATGACAACTCTTGCCGCCGGTACGAAATTAGGTAAATGCACAGCCACGTGACGCTTATGCCCCATTTTATCTAACTCTCGATCAACCGCAAAATACTCTCTTCGACCTAGGACTACCTGCACATGACTTGCCTGAAGATAGTTTTCTAATGTCAATTCTTGCTGAATATCAGGATGTCCCTTGCGCGCTAAACATACCATACGATCACTTTTTAAACGCATGGCACGAATGCCGACGGGGGGCTCTTTTGACAAAACCGCCACAGCGACATCAATTGTGGTTTGGTCTAACTCCGCAACCATGTCTTCATTCCAAGACTTCACATCCAAGATAGCCCCCGGTGCTTCTTGAAGAAATTGATCCAAAATCTTAGGCAATACGGTCAGAGTACCAAAATCAGTTGTTGAAAGAATAAAGCGACGCTGGCTGGTTTGAGGAGTAAATTCACTTGGTTGAATAAGGCTTTCAAGCCCTTTAAGTGTATCGGACAGAAAAGGCGCCAAGCTTTGCGTTCTGGCCGTCGCCGTCAAACCATGAGAAGTACGAATAAACAAGGGATCATTAAACACATCGCGTAAACGCGACAAGGATCGGCTCACAGCAGGCTGAGATACATTTAGCCTAGTGGCGGCTTTGGTCACGTTCAACTCTTCGATTAAAACATGAAAAACATACAGCAAGTTTAAATCTACGTCAGACAGTTTTACTTCAGACAAAACATTACCTCAGTTAAGCTTGTTACCATTATTACTCAGAATCATAACAAGCTTTTAAAGTGGACAATAGAATTGTTTAACTTGTGTACAAAAAATTACTTATCAGCAAGACACTGTCGAATTTGTGCAGACGTCATGCCTAACAGATAAAGAATCCCCTCTAAACCCAGATTGTTCATCGGACAAGGAGCCTGTTTTCGTACTAGAGGTTTAGCATGCAAGGCCACGCCTAAAGCAGCATGGTTTAACATCAATAAATCATTGGCTCCGTCACCACAGGCAATGGTTTGCCCCCAGTCGACGTTCTGCGTTTCTACAATATTGGTTAATAGATGCTTTTTACGCTCACCATCAACAATCTGCCCCACATGTTTACCAGTTAAAACATGGTCATTGATTTCCAATACATTAGCATGCACTTCCGACATGTCGTATTGTGCTTGGACTCTATCGGCAAAATACGTAAAACCACCAGACAAAATCGCTGTATGCCAGCCATGCTGATTCAATACCTTCATCAAGGTCGAAATACCATCCATATGCTCAATTCTATTGTAAACGCCATCTAAAACATCACTATTCAATCCTTTTAATAATGCTAAACGCTGTACAAAGCTTTCGACAAAGTCTATCTCGCCACGCATGGCGCTCGCAGTTATCGCAGCAATTTGCTCTCCGATCCCTGCTTCTACAGCCAACTCGTCGATGACCTCGGCCTTAATCAGGGTTGAGTCCATGTCAAACACAGCGACACCGGCAGTATGGATATCCAACATAGTCGACTGATAAATGTGATCTATGCCAGTTGAGTCAGACATAGTAAGCAATTCAGCTCGAAGAGAAGCACTGTCACTCACCGACGCCGTCAAGGTCACTTGCGTAACACCAACAAGATCATCATGATCTGTCAAAGTGCGCGACGCGCCTTGCAAGCCACGAGCGCCTAACCAGACGTGAAATTGATCAAGATATTCTGAGGTCAATGACCCAATGAGAGTAATACTGGCAGACATAAAAGCTCCTAATTCACTAAGGTGCCTACTATAGCAAATCGTTTTCTTTTCGCTAAGCACCTGTTCTACTTTAAAGAATTCAGAAAACAGCCGTTATCATGTGTATACTTTCATCATTGCACTACTTTTTACCTTGAAGGACGTGAATGGACACCCAAATCAAAACTAAAACAGCGGCTATTTTTATGCACAAACACCTACGCGCCTCTGTTATCACCATAGTGTCATTTGTTTCGCTTATTGTTCTGACCTTGTGTATTTTTTGGTACACAATGACGTATGCTCTCGAAAATTATCTTTCTCAACAAACCGAAGTCTTAGGCAGTAGTTTGGCGACTCAGGCCGCATTTAATGCTACACAATCTATCTTAACAAACGATTTACTCAGTCTTAATGTACTGCTCAATCGGCTCGTTGTTGATGAAAATATTTTAAGCGCTCGCGTTTACAACAAAAAAGATGAATTGTTGGCCGAAGCCAGCAGCACCAGCACAGGAATTTCCTCCGACCGTGATTTTCGTCCTAACGATGATCGACGTCTTGTATACAGCTCCAGCATTCGGTTTAGAGACGAAATTGTAGGGCATGTGCTTATTACTCTTGATCGAACGCCAGCTCAAAATACCTTACAACATTTAAATAATTTATTAATAGGTATGGCTATTTTCATTGCCACTATCTCAGTCTTGTTGATTATGTTGATTACAAAGTGGCTATTTACGCCCATTAACGAGGCTACCACAATGCTTAACTCATTCAGTAAAGGGCGTAAAAGCAAGCTCGACTACACGCCTATTTATCGGGAGGCTAGAGAGTTACACTTGGCTGTCAAATCCCTCTATGAGTTAGAGCTTCCTAAGAAGGTTACGCCACAACCCGTCACCACAGATCAAGAAGTAAGCAAGACTTCAGAAACACAGTTTGAGATTAATTTTGACGCCATATTTGAAGAATCGAGACAACGCAGCTGCGTGCTGTATTTTGATGTTCTAAATTTGCAGACTTGGCAAGAAAAAATGTCACCCTTACAAGTGGCCAATTTGCTGACACCTATTTATAGGGCTATTTTTCAAGCCAGTGAGATCTATTTAGGTCAAGTCCATCAATATAAAGAGAACTCCGTAATCATACTTTTCAGTGCGAAAGACTGTGATGACAACCTTTATATGAACGCTGTGAGCACAGCGCAGCTCTTTCTAGGATTAATCGATAAGTTATTTGAGAACACCTTGTACAGTGACATACCCAAACTTAACTTTCATTTGGGCTTACACCAAGGCAATAGTGAGGTCACTAACTTGATGAAAAACGATCAGTTCGAAGCAGAAAAAATACAAGATCTACTCGTGAATGTTCATCAACTTAGTTTAACTCAAAGCATAAACAAACTGATTATAAGCGACGAAATTTTTACCTTACCTCACATCCAAAACCGTGTTTTTACGGGCCTACCAGAAATAATAGAGCACCAGGATGCCGAAATATTAGCCTACGAGGTTAAAGGCTTGTCTGGTAAATACAAACTACAAATACAAGAGCACATTGAAAAAATGACCTCCTCAGAACCTGATAAGGTCAATTTATAAGAAGCCTTTAAGAAAGCATTTTCGCCATCACTCTACAATACCATGGTGGCGAATACTTGTGTTCTTAGGGCGTCCTGACTCCCTTATAATTAACTATCAAACTTAATGACATCGTCCAACGACAAGCCTTCTTTGTCCATGATCAGACGCAATTTTCTTAATGCTTCTACCTGTATTTGCCGGACGCGTTCACGGGTCAAGCCAATCTCAGCACCAACATGTTCTAAAGTGCTTGCTTCATGGCCGCGTAGACCAAATCGCCGAATAATGACTTCACATTGCTTATCACTTAATTCGTTTAGCCACAGTTCTATGCTTTGTAATACATCGCCATCTTGTCTATCGGCTTCTGGCCCTTGATGGAGCGTGTCTGCCAAAATGTCAGCTAAACTACTGTCATTGTCATCACCACTAAATACAGCATCGATTGAGCTGATCTTTTCATTTAGGCTCAGCATTTTTTTGACGTCTTCGACCGGACGATCCAGCATTTCTGCGATTTCTTCTGCACTGGGTTCATGGTCTAATTTCTGCGTAAGCTCACGAGCGGCACGCAAATAGACATTGAGCTCTTTAACAATATGAATGGGCAAGCGAATAGTTCGCGTTTGGTTCATGATGGCACGTTCAATGGTTTGTCGTATCCACCAAGTGGCGTAGGTTGAAAAGCGAAAACCGCGCTCTGGATCAAACTTCTCGACCGCACGAATCAAGCCTAAATTCCCCTCTTCTATGAGATCTAAAAGAGACAACCCCCGATTTAGGTAACGCCGTGAAATCTTTACAACAAGACGAAGGTTGCTCTCTATCATGCGGTTACGTGCTTTTTCATCGCCTTTTAAAGATAACCGTGAGAAATACACCTCCTCATCGGCACTCAAAAGCGGAGAAAAACCAATCTCGCTTAAGTAAAGCTGAGTCACATCAAGATTACGACCTATCTCAGCTTCTGCGTAACGCGCGTTGACGGCAGATTCAAACTCTTCATCTACTAGGTCTTCTTCATTTTCTATATCTTCGAGTGTATCGAGATCAAACTCTTCCATATCTGATACTTTTTCAGCCTTATCATTGTTATTTGCTAACTTCATATCCCCTCCTTAAACACCCAGACCACATTTAAACGGCCAACTTATCTTTTCGGTAACACACTTAGTGGATCAATCGGTCTACCATCGCGTCGGACCTCGAAATGCAACAGTGGTCTTTCATTCCCTTTACCACCAATAACGGCAAGGGAATCCCCCATCTGAACATTTTGCTGCTCTTTTACCAAAATTCTTTCGTTGTAAGCATAGGCACTCAGGTATACCTCATTATGCTTAACAATAACAAGGTTCCCATAACCAATTAAACCGCTTCCCGCATAAACAACCGTGCCATTCGCAACTGCTTTGATTAAAGAGCCTTCATTAGCCTTAATGTTTATGCCTTTGCTACTCACTCCCGCGTTCGAAAAACGCGTCACCACTTCGCCATCAACGGGCCAATCCCAAGCACTGATAGGCGCATCATTCGTCTGTATCGGCGCTAATGGCTCAGCCTTATTACTTGATGGTGTATTAACAATAACGGGCGAAGATGACGGAATAACGACATTCGGTTTTGACACCGCCACCTCTGATTTAGTTTCCGTATTTTTGGTGGCAGCGACTTTGGTCTCAGGCGGACTAATAGGAGTTTTACCGGAGTCAGCTTGGGCAGTAGCAGTACCAGGCTGTATACCCAGTCTAATTTTCTGCATTGGAAAAATAGTATAGGGGGGAGTAATTCGATTAAAGGCTGCTAATTCCTTGTAATCCAATCCGTAGCGAAAACCAATCGAAAATAAGGTTTCACCGCTCTCGACAATGTGTATTCCTGAAGCCGGAATTGACATTAAAGTCGCATTGTTCGAAGCAAATTCTCTCCTAGGATTATCCGAGTAGTGAAGGATTTCATAGGAGCAGCCCGCTAACAACAGGCACAAGGAAACCAGCCAACCCGTAAATACCGTTCGCCATGGTGTCCAACCTGCTTTTAGAATGCTAACGTAAATAGTACTTCACCTTAATATTCATGATTTCTCTACGCTTTAGGTTCGTAAAAAACGCGAGAAATAATTGCCACACTAAACAAACCCGCAAAAATAAAAACACATGGCAGTAGCAAATCACTTAACCAAACATAGTCAGCCAATTGCCAAGGCAAAACCAAGTTTTCATTGGTTGGAATTTTCTTATCACCCACTAAAGTCCAAGCATCGGCTACTTTCCAAGGCCATACTTTTACTAAAGCACCCAACATAATTCCAGTTAACAAGGACAAGGTCATGGAGCGAGCGCGCAGCAATAACACATTGAGAATTTTAGAAAAACTCAGCAAGCCAATCAAAGCACCAACAGCAAAGGTAAAAATAACCACAAAATCCAAATTTTTAATGGCTGAAAGAATGAAGCCGTACATGCCCATTATGAGCAATAAAAAGCTTCCCGATATGCCAGGTAAAATCATGGCGCAAATCGCAATCACCCCAGAAAGAAAGACCAAAGTTAGGGAGGTATCAAATTGCGTTGGCACGAGTAAGGACAAACTTGCACCAAATGCGACACCGATTAAGACCACAGAAAAATGACGCCATGAAAAATAGGCTATTTGACTGATTAAAAAATAGGCCGATGCCAGTATCAGCCCAAAGAAGAAACTCCACAAATAGCTCGGATACTCGACCAGCAAATGGGTAATGACACCCGCAAGCAAAAAAATACTGGTAACTACCCCCGCCCCTAGCG
>CAZBUC010000065.1:9323-10096 GCA_964494965.1 uncultured Maribrevibacterium sp. | reverse complement strand
CCCGGCCACGACCTGACGCGCGCGCCGTCGGCCCCAAGCGACGCGAGTGCCGCGACCGAAAGCGGAACACCCACCAGACATCCGGCAAAAAGCCCCGCAACCCGCCGCCAGTCCACGTGGGCGGCGATGCCGCGCGCCTGCTGCATCGTCAGCGCGATGTCGGTCAGGATCACCACCGCCACCATGTGCAGCGGGTCGGTCACCAGAGCCGCTGCCGTGACCATGATCGCGGCAAAGCCGAACCAGTCGAAGCCACGCCGCGTCGGCGCCCCGTCCCGCGGCAGGAACGCGGCGATGGCAACATAGGCCAGCAGGCATCAAGCCAATCACAAGCAAGTCGCGCCGCGTTTTTGCTGACGAAAATCACATAATCAAACACATCGATATTGAAAATTTGTGAACGAATCGCCGCCCTCTGTGTCGCTTCTGTAATAGGTGCGATTTCCAGCATCGGCAGTGGTACTGTAGACCAGCCGAGTGAGTGCAGTCGTTCACAGCTGAGTGTGTTTTCTGGTTCTGGGCGAGTGATAAGAATGCGTCCGTTTTGCACTAGTGTTTGCCTGTATTATGTATTTTTTATTGGTAAACCGCAGCGAGAATCAAATCCGCTCCGCGCGCTAACAGATCATCGGCCAATTGTACGCCAAGGGATTTTGCATCGTCTTTGTGACCACGGATTTCCCCTTCAATCATGGTTTTACCATCAGGGCTACCCACTAATCCCCTTAGCCAAATCGTGTCACCCTCTAAGATGGCAAAACACGCAATCGGCG
>CAZBUC010000065.1:0-9296 GCA_964494965.1 uncultured Maribrevibacterium sp. | reverse complement strand
CCGCCGTTAAGACGCTCGTTTACGGCGCGCTCTGCGGTGACACGAGTGGCCGTTTCTTCATGTTGCAAAGGAGCCAGTAATTGAATGGTCTGCACATCGTCAGAACGGCATTCTATGCCCATGGCACCTTGTCCGCCTGCAGGCAAGCTAGTCTCGGCAGGCATTCTTTGGCGAATGCGGTCAAACATTTCTAAGCGCACTAATCCCGCTGTGGCCAAAATAATGGCGTCGTATTCACCGTCGTCCATTTTTCTTAAGCGAGTGTTCACATTGCCGCGAAGGTCTTTAATGATCAAATCAGGACGGTTCATTTTTAGTTGGCAGGCACGACGTAAGCTAGAAGTACCGACAATGGCACCACTGGGTAGCTGATCAAGAGATGTTACTTTGTTAGACACAAAGGCATCGCTTGGGTCTTCACGTTCACATATCACCGCTAGTCCAAGACCTTCAGGAAAAGCCATTGGTACGTCTTTCATAGAGTGCACTGCAATGTCGGCGCGGCCGTCCATCAGAGCACTTTCAAGCTCTTTAACAAAGAGGCCTTTTCCGCCAATTTTGGAAAGGGGAGAGTCTAAAATCTGATCGCCTTTTGTGGTCATGCCAAGCAATTCAACTGTCATCTCAGGGTAGAGGCTTTCGAGTTGAGCTTTGACATTATTCGCTTGCCAAAGGGCTAGCTGGCTTTCTCTGGTTGCGATCACAATTTTATCTTTCACTGTACCTCCTAATCATGTGTAGATAGCTAATTAAGTGTCATGATACTCGCTAACAAGGACTCCGTCATCTTTCAGTGCTTTATAAGTCAAGGCGCTTAATGTACTCTTTGACGCTGTTTGAATTTGTGTGGGAACCAACCGAATGACGGATACTAATAAAACCACGAACCAGCAATGGGGTGGTCGTTTTTCTGAGCCTGTCGATGCTTTTGTGGCACGTTTTACTGCGTCTGTTGAGTTTGATCAACGTATGGCGAAACAGGATATTCAAGGCTCCATTGCCCATGGCAAAATGCTTGCAAGTGTTGGCGTCCTAACGGAAGAAGAACGAGATCAGATTATTCAAGGTCTGACAGAGATTGAGGGCGAAATTGCCCGTGGTGAATTTGAGTGGTCGGTTGAGCTTGAAGATGTTCATATGAATATTGAAGCGCGTTTGACACAAAAAATTGGCATTACTGGTAAAAAACTCCACACAGGTCGTTCTCGTAATGACCAAGTGGCGACGGATATTCGTCTTTATTTGCGTGACGAAGTGGATTTTTTACTGGAAGAAGTCACACGCTTGCAACAAGGCATTTTGAGCTTAGCGGAAAAAGAAGCCCATACTATTATGCCTGGCTTCACGCATTTACAGACGGCACAGCCTGTGACCTTTGGTCACCATTTAATGGCTTGGTATGAAATGATGCAGCGTGATTACGAGCGTTTAGTGGATTGCCGCAAACGCATTAATATTTTGCCACTTGGAGCGGCCGCTCTGGCTGGTACGACTTACCCAATTGACCGTCATATGACCGCCGAGTTGTTAGGGTTTGAGCGTCCGACTTACAACTCTTTGGATTCAGTCAGTGATCGAGACTTTGCTATCGAATTTACTGCCACGGCTTCTATCATCATGATGCACATGTCTCGTTGGGCAGAAGAAATGGTGATGTGGGTGTCGGCTCAGTTTAACTTTATCTATCTACCAGACCGTTTCTGTACTGGCTCTTCCATTATGCCGCAGAAGAAAAACCCGGACGTGCCAGAATTGGTGCGTGGTAAGACTGGCCGTGTGTACGGTCATTTGATGGGCTTGTTAACCCTGATGAAGTCACAATGTTTGGCGTACAACAAAGACAACCAAGAAGATAAAGAGCCATTATTTGACACAGTGGATACGCTAAAAGGTTGCTTACGTGCCTTTGCTGACATGATCCCTGCCATTGAATCTCGTAAAGAGCACATGTACGAAGCGGCGCGTCGTGGATTTTCGACAGCAACCGATTTGGCTGACTACTTGGTTCGTCATGGCGTTGCCTTTCGCGATGCCCATGAAGTGGTCGGTAAAGCCGTTGGCTACGGCGTAAAAACCGGCAAAGACTTGTCCGAAATGACCCTAGAAGAACTTCAGTCTTTTGGCAGCATGATCGAAGCCGATGTGTTTGAAGTATTAACACTGGAAGGCTCGGTTGCCGCCCGTAATCACATCGGTGGAACCGCGCCTGCGCAAGTACTGCAAGCCGTTGAACGCGCCAAAGCGGATCTTGCGACAAGATAACAGGGTAAAATAGCGTTTTAAGAACGGCTGCCTTTAACAAGGCGGCCGTTTTTTTGTTAATTTGACTGAAAATGCTCGTTAAGCGGAGAATCGGGTCCCAATAACTCATTGGTGAGTATTTTGGGTGAAATATTCAGCTCGATGTGAAAAAGTTTGGATTTGATCCCACAGCCGTCAAAAACAATCGCCCAACCTTCATTGCTGCCTTCTTTAGGTAGTCGCCAGCACACACCCTTGATGTTCGCATAACGAGTGCCGTCTGCATCCTGAGTAATAACATAGTCTTCTTGTTCTTCGGGTAAGCTGTCTAAATAAGCTTGCTGCGCTTTTTGAGAGGCCGCAATCTGTTCTCTCAACTCGTTAGAAAAGACAACATTGGATTTATCAATAGACTTGTCCTCTAGATCTATCTGTGAGAGATCTAGCAAACTGGGTCTGCTTGCCACGTCGAGTTGAACTTCATCATCATAAATAGAAGCTTCTTCTTTAACAGGTATGTCTAGAGTGTTTTCCAGCGCTGTGCTTTCTTCTCCTAAAGCGATGCTTTCTTCTCCTAAAGCGATGCTTTCCTCTTCCAGCGCTGGGTTATCCTCTGGCGGGCGCGTGTCGTCTAGTAAAAAGTCATTAGTTTGCGGTTCTAGGACAGAAGTGTTGAGCGTATCTGGGGCGTTTGTGTTTTGCGTATTGTCGGTTGAATCTGGTGTGTTCTCGTCAGGTGACGCTAAAGGCGCTGGTGGAAGCAAAACCAACTCAATGTTTGATGGTCGGCTTTCGACTTCCTGTTTAGTATCCAGACTAGGCAGATTCAGTACCACAGCGTGCAAAACGATGGCGCTCAATAATGCGATTGTCCATGCCGTAAATTTGGGATTCATGCCAGCGCAATGCCTCCGTGTGGTTAAGTACGAATATCAAACTATCAGAATCCTGACAGCGATTACGTTATGAATTAATGGCGTAAAGTGCAATGTGTGTGTTCGGGTTTTTACGCTAAACCGACAAAGTAAATAATATCCCAGTAATCGTCGCGGTAGGGTTGGGAAACGAACTGGCTGCAAGGTATACTGTCTCTATCAAAAATAGAAGAGAAAAGACGATGTTTAAGTTGTTTTCAGTATGTCTGTTGGCTGTTATTTTGACCGCTTGTGGAAATAAAGGGTCGCTTTATTTACCGACCGATGTCACTGATAATCAACAAGAATCGTCTTTGTAGAGGATTATCTTTTGGATTTTTTTAATTATACCAATCAAGTTTTGCATGCAGAAAACGTGTCATTGCGCGACATTGCTAGCCAGCACGGTACACCATGTTATGTTTATTCTCGAGCAACGCTAGAGCGCCATTACAAGGCTTATGCAGAAGCTTTTGCGTCTCACCCCACATTAATTTGTTATGCGGTAAAAGCGTGTTCAAATATTGCCATACTGAATGTGCTGGCACGTTTGGGCTCAGGTTTTGATATTGTGTCAATTGGTGAGTTAGAACGAGTATTAACGGCGGGGGGAGATCCTGCCAAAGTGATGTTTTCTGGGCTAGGAAAACAAGCGGTTGAAATGCGCCGAGCATTAGAAGTTGGCATTCATTGCTTTAATGTTGAGTCTGAAGCCGAATTGTATCGCCTAGACAAGGTGGCAGCAGAAATGGGCGTATTGGCGCCTGTTTCTTTGCGTGTTAACCCCGATGTGGACGCGAAAACCCACCCATACATTTCCACTGGTTTAAAAGAAAATAAATTTGGTATCGACATCCAAGACGCTGTGCGTATTTATAAAATAGCCCACAGTTTGCCAAACCTGAACGTGATGGGAGTGGATTGCCATATCGGCTCACAGCTAACAGAACTAAAACCCTTTTTGGACACCTTTGATCGTCTGATTGGTTTAGTCGATCAGCTTGCAGAGGAAGGTATTCACATCAAACACCTCGACTTAGGTGGGGGCTTAGGGGTTCGTTATAAAGATGAAACCCCTCCTGAACCAGCGGACTATGCCAAGCTCGTACTAGAAAAAATTCAAGGTCGTGACATTCATCTTGCGTTTGAACCAGGGCGCTCCATTGCGGCGAATGCCGGAGTTCTGTTAACGCAAGTGGAGTTCTTAAAATGCACGGCCCATAAGAATTTTGCGGTAATCGACGGGGCGATGAACGACCTTATTAGACCGTCTTTGTACGGCGCCTGGATGAATATTGTGCCGGTTTCTCTGTTGCCCACGCCAGAAGGTAAGCGACACTATGACCTAGTGGGTCCCGTGTGCGAGACGGGGGACTTTTTAGGGAAAGACCGTGAATTAGATATTCAGGCTGGGGATCTCTTAGCCGTTCGATCTGCAGGCGCGTATGGTTTTACGATGTCATCTAACTACAACAGCCGTAATCGTGCGGCAGAAGTGATGGTAGATGAAGACAAGGTCTATTTAATTAGGGCTCGAGAAACGATTGAACATCAGTTAGCTGGTGAGCAAATTTTGCCACGCTAGGGAGCGTTTATCGTGTTATTAAAATTTACAAAAATGCACGGTTTGGGCAACGATTTTGTTGTGGTTGATGCCGTTTCAAGAAAGGTGTTTTTTAACAAACCCCAGATAGAGCGATTAAGCGATCGCCATACAGGGATAGGGTTTGATCAACTATTGGTGGTTGAGCCACCGACCCATCCAGATATGGACTTTCGCTACCGCATCTACAATTCTGATGGCAGTGAAGTGGAGCATTGTGGAAATGGGGCCCGTTGTTTTGCCAAGTTTGTGATTGACCGAGGTCTGACAATAAAGCGCATCATCAACGTAGAAACAAAACGTGGAGTGATTCAATTACGCGTTCAGGATGATGGTTTGGTTGCGGTCGATATGGGCACGCCAAGCTTTGAACCAAAGGATCTTCCTTTTACGGCAGAGCCCAAATCTGGTTTGTATGACTTGGACGTTGCAGATGAAACTTACGCTATGACGCCAGTGTCTGTCGGAAATCCCCATGCGGTGATTAAAGTTGACGCACTGCTCGATGAGCAGATTGCAAGAGTCGGGGCGCTGATCGAATGCCATGAGCGTTTTCCAAACAAGGTGAATGTTGGCTTCATGCAGGTACTGAATGAGGCTGAGATTAATTTACGAGTTTATGAACGTGGTGTGGGTGAAACCCAAGCTTGTGGTACAGGAGCCTGTGCCGCTGTCGTGGCGGGAATACGTCATGGCTGGCTATCGAATGAAGTGACGGCTCACTTACGTGGTGGGGATCTTCGTATCGAATGGCAAGGTGAAGGCAGTCCCATTATTATGACTGGTTCCGCAGAGAAAGTATTTGAGGGTCAAATATACCTCTAGGAGAATTATGAACGAAGCAAAAGTGGTTGAGCATTTACTGAGTGATCCGGACTTCTTCCTCCGGCACCCGGATCTGTTGGAGCAATTAACGCTGCCCCATCCCGTTAGCGGTAAAGTGATATCACTTTTGGAATACCAAGTTTGCTTATTGCGAGAGTCCGCTAATAAGTATCGAGGGCAATTTGAACGTTTGGTTGACGTTGCCCGAGAAAACGAAGCGACCATGCACAAAAGTCAACGATTGGTATTGGCAGGTTTGACCTGCACTTCGCTAGATGATTTGTCTGCTGTTGTGGATGACATGGTGAGGCGTGATTTTGGCGTCCCTTATCACACACTGATCTTATACGATCATCAAGGAAAGCAAGATGCCATCAAGCGCTCTTTATCGAACTCGACAAGCGTAAGGTGTCTGAGCTTGTCCGATATGACGATGTCGGCTCCTAAAACGGTCAGTTTCACAGAATGTTTTCGCGGTACATTGCCAAACAGCGAACAAGCGTTTTTGTTTCCAGACAAAGAGGTGACGATCCGATCTGTCGCAGTGCTTCCTTTGCTTTCAAGAGAAGGCGGAGAATTAAAGCAGTGCGGTGTATTGGTGTTGGGCTCTGACCTTAAATCCGTTTTTGCTGAAGACAAAGGGGTGGTATTTCTTCAATACCTTGCTGATCTATTAAGCGCTATTGTGCTGAGGTTGTTGCCATGACAGTACTGATTACATTTGATCTTGATAACACCCTATGGGATGTTGCTCCGGTTATTATGCGCGCGGAATATGCCATGGAAAACTGGTTTGAACAGCGTTTTCCGGGTTTTTGTGCACAGTATACGTCTCAGGCGCAAGCTGAATTAAGAAAGCAAGCGATTGCGACCGATCCGTCTATGGCCCCTAACTTAACGGCTCTGCGGTTGTCCGTTTATACATTGGCGCTGAAGCAGTTTGGCCTGCCTTCGGAAGAGGCCAGCGCGGTGGCTCAGGCCGCCTTAGGGCATTTCTTGGAATGGCGTCAAAAAGTGGATCTTTATCCCCATGTTGTTGATGTTTTAGAAGCGCTGTCACAAGAGTACACCTTAGCGGTGATAACCAATGGCAACGCGGATATCTATCATCCTCATATTGGCGTAGGGCAATATTTTGATTTTGCACTGAGAGCAGATCAGTTGGGTGTGGCAAAGCCAGATGCGAGTGTATTTCACGCCGCGGCGAATAAAGGCGGCGTCGATCCTTCACAGCTTATCCATGTGGGAGATCATCCCATAGATGATGTCTTTGGTGCGTCAAATGCGGGTGCGAGAGGCATTTGGTTTAATCGCCATGGGGCGCAGCGTTGGGAGGATCAATGGGGGGCTCGTTCAAGTGCTGAAGTGCATTCCCTGTTAGAATTACCAACCGTGATACGTTCATTGATATTATAGCTTCTTTCTATCGCTCAATTAGCAAGAGTCGATTTTTACCAACAAAGATTAGTGATACAATCACTTTAATTCGTTATACCAATACACATTTCGAAAGGATGTTTTATGAGTGAGAATACAGTTCAAATTACCGACGCACAATTCGCAGAAGAAGTGTTAAATTCAGATGTGCCTGTGTTAGTAGACTTTTGGGCACCATGGTGTGGCCCATGCAAAATGATTGCTCCTGTACTTGAAGACGTGGCGGCTGAATACGCTGATAAATTAAAAGTGGTAAAGCTAAACGTAGATGAAAACCAGGAAACAGCGCCAAAATACAACGTTCGCGGCATTCCAACCTTGTTGGTTGTGAAAGGCGGTGAAGTGGTAGCGACTAAAGTTGGTGCGGTATCCAAGACTCAGCTAATCGAGTTCATCAACGGCGCTATCTAATTTTATTAGCCAGCGTCCGTTATAAAAAAAAAGCAGCTTCAATGAAGCTGCTTTTTTTATGGGTGTTGTCGTATAAACGATTGATTAAAGTGTAAAAGGGCGGTCGCCATTCTCATCTTTAATGCGTGTGGGCAGCCCCATCTCGTTGAGCAATCCTAGGAATGGTTTAGGGTCTAATTGCTCGACATTGCGCATTTCTTTCGCATCCCAAGTGCCATTCGCAACCAGTATGGCGGCGGCAACAGGCGGAACGCCCGCAGTATAAGAAATACCTTGGCTACCTACTTCGTTAAAGGCATCTTTGTGGTCTGCCACGTTGTAGATAAAGACTTCTTTCTCCTTGCCATCTTTCATGCCTTTGACCACATCGCCGATACAGGTTTTTCCTGTGTAATCAGGTGCAAGAGAAGAGGGATCAGGCAACACGGCTTTGACGACTTTTAACGGTACGACTTCTAAGCCTTCTGCGGTTTTAATTGGCTGCTCAGACAGCAAGCCTAGATTTTTCAAAACGGTAAACACATTGATGTAGTGTTCGCCAAAGCCCATCCAGAAACGCACATTAGGCACGTTTAAGTTTTGAGAAATAGAATGCACTTCATCGTGCCCAGTCATGTAAGCCGTTTGCGTACCAACAACAGGTAAGTCATCTGTGCGGCTGACTTCAAACATAGTGTTTTCTTGCCACTGACTGTTTTGCCAAGAGTAAACTCGACCAGTAAATTCACGGAAATTGATTTCTGGATCGAAATTCGTGGCAAAATATTTGCCATGACTACCAGCATTAATATCAATGATGTCGATATCACTTACCGTATCGAAGTAGTCGTTATAGGCAAGCGCGGCATAAGCATTAACGACACCCGGATCAAATCCCACACCAAGAATAGCGGTTACGCCTTTTTCTTTACAGCGCTCACGACGCTTCCATTCGTAATTGGCGTACCAAGGCGGTGTTTCACAGATTTTTGCTGGGTCTTCGTGAATGGCGGTATCTAAATAAGCGGCACCGGTTTCAAGGCACGCTTCCAATACCGACATGTTAATAAAAGCGGATCCTACATTAATCACAATTTGCGATTCTGTGTCTTCAATTAATTTTACTGTGGCGGCCACATCAAGGGCGTCAAGAGCGTATGCTTGAATGCGACCCTCTACCTTCATGCTGCCTTTGTCGATGACACTGGCTACAATATCGTCGCATTTCGTAACGCTGCGCGAAGCAATTGCGATATTGCCCAGTGTGTCATTGTGTTGGGCGCATTTGTGAGCCACAACACGGGCTACGCCTCCGCCGCCGATGATTAACACGTTTTTTTTCATAGTAACGCTATCTCCAATAGGTATGTCTTGTTTGACAGAATTACGATAAATTCTGTTCAAAGTCTTGGTAGCCAAATTCTTTAACGAGTTCGATGTTGCCATCTAACTGACGTACAGCTATAGATGGCATTTTAACACCGTTGAACCAATTTTTCTTAACCATGGTGTAACCCGCTGCGTCTTGAAACGACAATCGGTCACCTACTTGCACTGTTTTTTCAAATTTGAATTCACCAAAGATATCACCGGCCAAACAGGACTTGCCGCAAATCATGTATTCGTGCTCACCGTCGCAAGGTGCCATCTTTGCATTCTCGCGGTAAATCAGTAGATCCAACATATGGGCTTCAATAGAGCTGTCCACCACGGCGATGTGTTTTCCGTTAAACAAGGTGTCTAATACGGTCACTTCGAGCGTGGTACTTTTCGTAATAGCGGCTTCGCCTGGTTCTAGATAGACCTGAATATTGTATGTTTCGGCAAACTTTTTGAGTCGTTGACAGAACTTGTCGAGCGGGTAACCTTCCCCTGTAAAATGAATA
>CAZBUC010000064.1:0-10113 GCA_964494965.1 uncultured Maribrevibacterium sp. | reverse complement strand
TTTGTCCCTAGGTACGTCTTGGGGCACAGTAGGTACCGTCGGCCTGGCTCTAATGGGCATAGGTGCAGGGTTTGAAATCCCCATGTACTGGACCGCGGGCGCTGTTGTATCAGGTGCGTTTTTTGGCGATAAAGTCTCTCCCTTATCAGACACGACTAACTTGGCTCCAGCGGTCACTGGCACCGATGTGTTTTCTCACATCAAAAACATGATGCCGACGACTGTGCCTGCCATGTTAGCCGCTCTCGTTATTTATCTCATTGCGGGCTTTACCCTGATTGATAACGACAACGGTTCTTTTGAACGCATCACTGCCATCACCACGTCGCTACAAAACAACTTTGAAATCTCGGCTTGGTTGCTGGCTCCTGCCCTTGTGGTCATTGTGCTAGCGGTACGCCGTATGCCTCCTATCCCATCGCTTTTTGCGGGTGTGGTTGCGGGTGCTATTGTTGCCGCTTTCACACAAGGTGCAGGCATTCACGATATCATTACTTACGCGAACAGCGGTTATTCTATTACCACCAGCTCAGACTCTATTAACAGCTTGCTGAACCGTGGTGGTATTCAGTCCATGATGTGGACCATCTCCTTGATCTTGATCGCCTTGGGTTTTGGTGGCGCACTGGAAAGAACCGGTTGTCTTGAGTCTATCATTAGCTCAATTATGACCAAGGTATCGACTTTCCGTGGTGTACAAACATCGGCCACACTGACGTCTGTCGCCACCAACCTTGTCGCAGGCGACCCGTACCTTTCTATCGCCTTGCCTGGTCGCATGTATGCGCCTGTTTACCGTGGCATGAAATACTCTACGCTAAACCTTTCGCGTGCCATTGAAGAAGGTGGCACCTTGGTATCCCCTCTGATCCCTTGGAACGCCGGTGGTGCCTTTGTTATTGGCGCTTTGGGTCTGACTATTGGTGATGGTAATTTTGAAAACTTACTGTATATCCCATTGGCCTTTGCCTGCTGGTTATCGCCTGTGATTGGTCTCTTCTATGCGCAATTTGGCTTCTTCTCGCCAAAAGCCACCGCCGAAGAGCAAGCCGACTGGGAGAAAAAAGGCGAATTAATCATGGAATACAATACGTCCACTAAATAAGCCTCACACCAAAAACAAAAAGCAGAACGCGATCCGGTTCTGCTTTTTTTGTTTTTAAAGCACCAAACTCATGAAGACGAAGTGCTACACTAGACGTTTCAATTTGTATGATGAACATGAGCGAGACATTCATGAGCTTTGCGTCTTTAGGACTTCACCCAGACATTTTAAATCAGGTAAGTGAGCTGGGTTACACCACACCAACGCCCATCCAAATTGCCGCTATCCCGACGGTGTTAGAAGGCCGAGACGTTATGGCTGGCGCGCAAACTGGCACAGGCAAAACCGCGGCTTTTGCGCTACCGCTGTTACACCGAATACTCCACCAAAAAAGCACCCAACAGGCTGATGGTATCCAAGTTCTTGTGCTCACCCCCACCCGTGAATTAGCACAACAGGTTCATGCCAGCTTTGTCAAATACGGGCAAAATCTCCCTCTACGGTCGGTTGTAGCTTATGGCGGCGCCAGTATTAATGTCCAACTTGATGCTCTAAAGCAAGGCTGTGATGTCTTGGTTGCCACGCCAGGGCGTTTGCTCGAGCTCATCATGAAAAACCTCATTGACGTCAGTAGATTACAGACTTTAGTGCTAGATGAAGCAGACAGAATGTTGGACATGGGTTTTATCATCGACATCCAACGAATCCTCAAAAAACTGCCTGACATACGACAAACGCTGTTTTTTTCGGCGACCTTTAATGATGATATTTTTGCTCTGAGTAAAACCTTACTAAACAACCCACAGTTAATCGAAGTGGACCATCGCAATACCACCGCAACCCAAGTGGAACAGCGCGTTTACGCCGTGGACAAAGACCAAAAAAGCGCATTACTTTCCTTTCTGATCGGTTCGAAGAACTGGCAACAAGTGCTCATTTTCACCCGCACCAAACAGGGTGCCGACGAACTCGCCACAGAAATGCAAAAAGATGGTATCGCCACGCAATCCATCCATGGAGACAAATCCCAAGGCGCTCGGGACCGTGTGTTGGCCGATTTTAAGGCCGGAAAAATCAGAGCATTGGTCGCAACCGATGTGGCCGCAAGAGGCATCGACATTGATCAATTACACTATGTGGTCAATCATGAGCTCCCTTATAATGCGGAAGATTACATTCACCGTATAGGACGCACAGGACGCGCGGGCACATCGGGACTGGCTATTTCGTTAGTCACAGAAGCAGAACGCTATCTATTGACCGACATAGAAAAACTTCTCAACGAATCGTTTGTGGTGCAATGGTTACCAGGATTTGAGCCAGACCCCAATAAATTAATCCAAGCCGCCACAAAACGCGCGCCCTCTAAAAAGACATTGAGAGCCAAGGCGTTGGGCCTCAGTCCAGCGAAAGACAAAAAACCCAACAGAAAACGTCGCTGAATACCGCGACTTAGGGTAAATTTAGTGATTAAGCAAAATCTTTTGCACTGGCTTGAGCCGTGGCGCAGAAAAACGCCATCATTATTGCTACTATTGATTTATCTGATAACGTAGACACTAGCCCCTGACCAAAGCGGCAGGTATTAACTTCAATGACATGGTTGAGTAACGAGAACATATGATTAAAAAACGCATTGCAGTCTCCTTAAACCGTGTCATTTGTCATTCAATCACAGTATAACGAGCCACATGAAAATCCCAAAAAGAATACAACCCCTCATCGAAGATGGCTTAATAGACGAAGTGCTTCGACAACTCATGAGCGGAAAAGAAGCCACCGTCTATGTGGTAAGGTGTGGCACAGAAATTCGCTGCGCTAAAGTGTACAAAGAGGCGGGGAAACGCAGTTTTAAGCAAGCGGTTCAGTATCGTGAAGGCAGAAAAGTGCGCAACAGCCGCCGTTCTCGTGCCATGGAAAAAGGCTCTAAATTTGGTCGCGACGAACAAGAAGATCTATGGCAAAGCGCAGAAGTCGATGCCATGTTTCGATTGGCCAAAGCGGGCGTAAGAGTGCCCGTACCTTATGGCTGCTTTGATGGCGTCCTTATCATGGAGCTGGTCACAGACGACAACGGCGAAGTCGCGCCACGCTTAAACGATGTGGTACTCACTGCCGAACAAGCACGACAAGATCATGACGCCATTATCAAAGATGTGGTCCGCATGCTTTGCGAAGGCTTAGTGCATGGTGACCTGTCAGAGTTTAACGTTCTGGTCGACTCCCATGGCCCCGTGATTATTGACCTTCCCCAAGCCGTCGATGCGGCCGCCAATAACAATGCGGAATGGATGTTTGAACGTGACGTGAACAACATGCGCAATTATTACGGCATGTTCGCTCCTGACTTGTTGGAAACCAAATACGCCAAAGAAATCTGGGCGCTGTTCGAAGCCGGTAAATTAACACCTGACACAGAGTTAACTGGCGAGTTCGAAGAACCGACTGAAGCGGCCGATGTTGACTCTGTATTACAGGAAATAAAAGACGCTTTTGAAGAAGAGCAAGACAGATTGGCCCGTATCAACAGCGCCAACGAAGATGACAATTAATTCATCATTGGCGCTTTTTTAACCACACATTTCCTGTATAATCACGCTCCGCATTTGACCACATGGTCAAATGCGCGACATGAGTAAAAAAACCATTGCGCGCTTGCTGGCTGCCATTCGAGCGCTTTAATTTGGGTTCCCTCACCCCAATCAAACGAAAAAGGTCACCTATGAATACGTTTACGCCTGCACAACAGAGCAAAGCTCTGATTTATCTCGCTCTGTTTCATCTCTTGATTATTGCTTCCAGCAACTATCTGGTACAACTGCCCTTTACCATCTTAGGCTTCCACACCACGTGGGGCGCCTTTACTTTCCCTTTTATCTTTTTAGCCACTGACTTGACTGTGCGTATTTTTGGCGCACCGCTCGCCCGTAAAATCATCTTTTTGGTGATGATACCGTCTTTGATCGTATCTTATGTGCTGTCCGTCTTATTTGCTCAAGGGGAGTTTCAGGGCTTAGCCGCGCTTGGCACCTACAACAGCTTTGTCGGACGCATCGCCATCGCCAGCTTAATGGCCTACTTGCTAGGACAAGTATTGGACATTCAAGTATTCAATCGACTACGCCAACTAAAACAGTGGTGGATCGCTCCGGCTGCCTCCACGTTATTGGGCAATGGATTGGATACCTTGGCTTTCTTCGGCATAGCCTTTTACCAAAGCCCTGATCCATTCATGGCGCAGCATTGGCAAGAAATCGCCTTAGCAGATTTTGCCTTTAAACTCATCGTTAGCTTGGGGTTATTCATCCCGCTATACGGCGTGTTATTGGCTTACTTGACCAAAAAGCTCACGCACATTCGAGAATCCGCAGTACCTTTTGAAATCAGTGAAATGAGCCGCCGTTAATCACGACTGAGAAAACGAGATCGCTACGGCCACAAGTCGCCGAAGCGATCTCGATGACTTAAATACACGCGGAGATCAAATTCAAGCTGATGGTAGTCAGGCTCCATGTAACAGCAGAGTTTGTAAAAGGCTTTGTTGTGATCTTTTTCTTTAAGATGAGCGAGTTCATGCACCAAAATCATCTTCAAAAAAGGCTCTGGGACAGAACGAAACAAAGAGGATATGCGAATCTCATTTTTCGCTTTCAGCTTATTGCCTTGCATCCTAGACACATAAGTATGCAAACCGAGAGCATTATTAATCACATGAATCTTATCGTCATAAACCACCTTACTGATCGGCGGTGAACTGCGCATAAAATCGTTTTTCAGATCCATCGCATAACTGTACAAACCACTCGCACCGCTCAAACTATGAGCCACAGGGTATCTTTTCAGCAACCAAGGCCCCGACTTTTCAGACTCTAAAAGATCCTCAACCTGTTGTTGTATCTGTGGACTGTAGCCCGCCAAGTACTGCTTCACGTCATGAGTCCCATCGAAAACACACAGTTACGACCGGCGGCTTTTGCTTGATATAAGGCTTTATCCGCTTTGTTTAATATTTCATCTACCGTACATTCATCATCTTGTCGAAAAGCCACGCCCAGTGATACGGTAAAATACACTTGCTCAAGATGAGAGCCCAACACCACGCTTGATGCTATGGCATTTCTTAACCGTTCTGCGCTCCGTATCGCGGCACTTTTACCGGCAAAAGGCAACAGGATCGCAAATTCTTCACCACCGATTCGAGCCATTACATCGGTATGCTTGAGAATCGACACACTGACTTGAGCCAGCTTTTGCAGGACGAGGTCGCCTATTTTATGACCATGTTCATCATTCACATCTTTAAAATGATCCACATCCATCATGATGATAGCGAGAGGGAAACCCTGTTCTCGTGACTGTTTCAGCAAGGCGTCGCAATGTTGGAAAAAATACCCTCTGTTTGCCAATCCCGTTAAATGATCGTAATAGGCTCTTTTTTGCAATGCCTCTTGCGCTCTATAGCTCTCGATGGCGATGCTCGCCAAATTGCTGGCGAAATCAATCAACTCGATTTCTTTTTGGGTAGGGAAAGAAGGGAAGCGCTTATAAATCGCAAAGGTGCCTAATAAGTCGCCTTTTGAAGACACAATAGGATCTGACCAGCACGCGGCCAATCCTGCTTCAGCCGCCAATTGTGTGTAGTTTTGCCAGTATGGGTGAGTGGCAATATCTTCAACGATAACGCGTTTATTCAAATACGCGGCAGTACCGCAAGACCCCACATTTAAACCAATTTTTACCCCATCAATCGCCTGATTATAAAAACCAGGGAAATCCGGTGCAGCACCTAATCTTAGACATTGCTCAACCGGATCAAACAGCAAAACACTGCACAACGACAGCGGACTTTCCTGCTGAATCTGCTTCACAATCACCTGCAAAATATCTTTCAAGGCTGAGCTTTTTGCCACCATTTCAAGCATTTTACTGCGAGCACGAAGCCGCCTTTCAGCAATCCAATGCTCGGTAATGTCATTAAAGTACCACAGTCTTTTTTCACCTAACGTAGAAACACAAAGGTTTATTTTTCTAATGGTACCGTCATTACGAAGCATTCTGGCGCTGATCCCATCCATGGACACGCTGTCTTGTTGGCGTGATTGATTATCTTGTATCCAAGGTTCAACTACCTGTTGATAATAGGCAGCATCCGCAAAAGCATCAGAAAACCAAGTGTTCAGGTCAGGAAGATCCTGCAAAACATACCCAAATAACGCGCTAAACGCTTTATTGATGTGCTCAATACGACCCGATGCCACACTCGACCAAGCCACTGCGATAGGCGCTGTGTCTAGGATGTCTTCTAAGCGAATGTTATCTTTCGAGATATTTTTCATAAAAACCCGCAACACATAGAGAACAAGGTAATACTACAGGGCGAACGCCCTTGCTGTCTTTTTTTTAATCAAAAAACAAACAGCTTCACAGCCGCTATTATCGACATGATGCGAATCATCCATTTAAACTGAACAGGATTCACCTTCTTTAAAAAGTGATAGCCGATGAAAGAACCGACCATCAGCCCTGGTAAGGCATACAAACTGGCTTGCGTCGTTTCAAGTGATAGTAAGCCTAGGCTAATATAAAAGGGCAATTTCACCACGTTAATAATAAAAAATGCCCAAGCCCGAGTACTGACATACGTTTCTTTATCGAGCTTTTGCTCTAGCAAGAACAGGCTAAATATAGGACCGGCCGCATTGGCCATCATGGTGACGATACCGCCAAAAAAGCCCATGGAATAAGCGACCCAAGGCTTTTGCATAAACGAAGCAGGACGAAAATCCAGATACAAGCCTAAGGCGATCATGAGAAGAATGGTCACACCCAAAAAATTCACAAATTGATCGGCCGCGATGTTCGCCAAAAAATGGCTGGCAACCAGCACGCCCAAAAAGGCCAAGGGTAAAAAACGCGCCAGTACATGCCAAGCGATTTTAGAACGGTAGCTGTACACGGCCATAATATCGGTCATGATATACAGCGGCAAAATCATCCCCAACGCCTCAGGCCCTGGGAAGGCAATCATCACGATGGGCAATATTAACAGCCCCATACCGCCCACTGAAAATTTAGAAAAGCCTGTAATCAAACCCGCTAAAAACAACACCAGTATAGAGATGTCCAACGCTTTTCTCCTGCCGCGTCCATATCAAGAATTGCACCGGCGTTATTCTATCAGGTTTTATTCAATGCCCAGTCATAATCTAAAAAGCGGATCGACATCTTTTTCTCTGTGAGCTGCTTTGTGTCTTCAGGGCTGAGAGACAAAGAAGCCGCGTAGTGCACTAGAAATTGTTCCAGTGAATCATACCCTTTCCAACCTTTTTCAAAGTCTTCTCGATACCATTTAAAAATCGAGGAAAGCGCTAATTTGCCGCCTTCTATTCGATTTCGACTGCGATCTTCGAGGAAAAGCTGTGTTTGTTGCTCTAACTGAGCCTCTAACTGCTCTCCGGTATAGGCTTGGTTGCGCAATGCTGGGCAACCGATGCTAGCGCAATTCACCGCAAAATGAATACGCGGATCTTGATAACGATCAGAGCCGCGAATCATAACGTGTTCGATATCATCCAAAGATCGAGTTTCCCCCAATAGTGGAATAAACGACTTACTCCATGGCGAGCGAAAAAAGCGACCTAGTTCTTTAATAGAGTCCAAATCTGGCCATTTAGTAAGTATCAAATCCACCGTCCACGCATTGTAGGCATTGATCAAAAAAGCCAATTGCTCGTCGGTAGGCAAGCGATCAAACTCGGCCTGAGTCACCTGAGATAACTCCGCCAGATACCCTTTCAACAGCACGTTATCGTCCGCAAAGCCTTGGTAATCCACTTGAGTGGCTTGACCCCCATTTAATGGCCGCACATGCTGTTTTAACAAAGCATCCCATTGACCATGATCGAAGGTAGTTGCCGCGCTCGCCAGAGAGCTAAACAAACCCAAAAAAGCCACACCCAATAAAGACAAGAACCAAGATCGTATTGTTTTCATCGACTTAACCTCGACGCCATGTGTGATATTTTTCCAACCAATTCAAAATGCGCTGTGGCGCATGAGCGCGTTTCCACTCACCTGCGGCGTATTTATTGGCTTCCGCCCACGTCGGATACGTATGAATCGTACCGAGGACTTTATTCAGGCCAAGGCCATGTTTCATCGCCAACACGAACTCTGCCAATAAATCCCCAGCGTGCTCACCCACAATAGTGACGCCTAAGATCTTATCCTTACCCGGCACCGTCAGCACTTTCACAAAGCCTTTCGCGGCACTGTCGGCAATGGCTCGATCCAGATCATCTAATTCATAACGCACCATTTCGTAGGCAATGCCTTTGTCTTTGGCGTCTTGCTCACTCAAGCCGACTCGCGCCACTTCAGGATCAATAAAAGTGGTCCAAGGAATCACTCGGTAATCGACACGGAATTTTTTCAGCGAACCAAACAAGGCATTCACCGCGGCGTACCACGCTTGATGCGCCGCCACATGAGTAAATTGATAAGGGCCTGCCACATCGCCGGCGGCAAAAATATTCGGATATAAGGTTTCAAGATAATCGTTGGTGACAATCGTACCTTTGGTCTCAATACCTAAATGTTCCAAACCATAACCTTCAAGACGCGCTTCACGGCCCACCGCACAAATCAACGCATCAAACTCAATCACCGACTCTTGACCCTCGTGCTCTACAATCAGACGCTTCACCTCACCATCTTTTTCACAACGCACAGCACTGTGGGAGGTCAGCAGAATCACGCCATCTTGAATGAGGCTGTCTTGTGCCAGAGCCGACACGTCTTCGTCTTCTCGTCTCATAATGCGAGTCGAGCGTTCCACTTGCGTCACCTTAGACCCCAAACGGGCAAAACTCTGCGCCAATTCACAACCAATTGGTCCACCGCCTAACACCACCAGCCGCTTCGGTGGCTCGTCTAACTTGGCAAACGCTTCCCACAGAGTATCGCTGGTGTAATAACCCACTTCTTCCAAGCCCGGTAAATCCGGCACAAAAGGACGTGCCCCCGTTGCCAACACAATACTGCGCGCCGTTAAACGTTTCGTTCCACCTTCGTTCAGCTGAATTTCGACTGTCCACGGATCAATCAATTTGGCGTAACCTTGTACGACATCGACGCCCATTTTGCTGTAACGCTCAACGCTGTCGTGGGGCTCTACTTTTGCGATCACATCGTGAATACGCTGCATGACCTTTTTGAATGAAAAAGTCGGCTCGCTGCTGTTTAAACCATAGTTTTCGGCATGGCGCATTTGATGGGCAACCTTCGCGCTTTTAATTAATGCCTTACTTGGGATACAACCATAATTCAAACAATCGCCGCCCATTTTGTGGGCTTCAATCAAGGTAACTTTGGCTTTTACCGTCGCCGCAATGTAAGCGCTCACTAAGCCACCCGCCCCTGCACCAATCACAATCAGATTACGATCAAAGGATTTGGGCTTAGTGAATCCCGCATAAACACGGCGCGCTTTCACCAGATCGACGATCTTCTTTGCAATCAGCGGAAACACGCCCAACAAGACAAAAGACAATAATAACGAAGGCGATAAAATGCCAGATAAGCTTTCCAGTTGCCCCAATTGAGTCCCCGCATTGACGTACACCAGAGTACCAACGAACATGCCCACTTGGCTCACCCAATAAAAAGTGAGCGCACGAATGGTCGTCAGACCCATGAGCAAATTAATCAAAAAGAAAGGGAAGATAGGCACAAGACGAAGGGTGAATAAATAAAAAGCACCGTCTCGTGCAATACCTTCGTTGAAGGCTTTTAAGCGATTACCAAAACGCGACTGCACGGCGTCTTGCAATAAGTAACGCGACACCAAAAATGCCAAGGTCGCCCCAATGCTACTGGCAAACGACACAATCAGCGTGCCCCAAAACAAGCCAAACAAGGCACCAGCGGCCAAGGTCATGATCACCGCGCCCGGCAAAGACAAGGCCGTCACAATCACGTACAAGAGCAAAAAGACCCCACCGACAAAAATTGGGCTGTCACTGCGCCATGTCTCGAATTGCACAAGGCCCGACTTTAAACCGTCCAGT
>CAZBUC010000063.1:0-10248 GCA_964494965.1 uncultured Maribrevibacterium sp. | reverse complement strand
CTATGTCATGCCCAAGTTCTGGCATGTCATAACGGCCCACTTCGGAGACGCCAATCAGAGGGCATGAAACAGGGTTTTTCTGACAAAAAAGTAGAAATTCATTGGCCCAGTCTGCTGGCAAAATCACCACATTGCCTTGCATCGCGCCTTGCACTAAACCACTGGTAACACCAGTGTGTGATTTATGTCGGATGGCTTGACGCAAATCAGCCGTTTGTTGCAGTAGCGTCGACAGAGCAGATTTCATTTTTGTTTTCCTTATTTTTGCCACAATGTGTTCCATTAAGAGTAGTTCTTGGCACTATGAAAAGTCTAATCGTGTTTTTTTGTGGGTTTTAATCAATATTTTTTATCAAGAGGGGCAGTTGTACGTTTTTCTAATTCTTCTTAAGCCTCTGCCGTGCTTTTCTAAGAGGCTTCTGTGCTTTGTTTCTGTTGGTATTCTTGGGCGGAAATAACGGCAATATTGGTCGCAACTTCGGCTAATGGATTAAAAGGTTCGTCTGAATAGGAGGCGGTAAAGGTCAAGTCGTTGGGGGTCCACACAGCACGAATTTTTCGTAGACTGCCTTCTTCTAATTCTTTTGTAATCATGATGTTGGGTAAGGTGGCAATGCCGACGGCATCAATGGCTAGACTGCGACAAGCAGCGAGTGATGTGGACGCGAAAAAGTGCGCTGGAGGCCCATCCAGTTCGCGAAACTTCTGATTGATTTCAACATAAGGTTTGGTTGCGCGAGCATAGGTAATAATAGGCCACTTTGCGAGCTCTTCTAGGTACAAGAGTCGATCTGGCAACTCCAGTTTGGGGCTTGCAACCCAAGACAGTGAAAAGGTGCATAAAGCACGATTGACAATGTTCGGTTCTGAAATAGGCCCCATCAATAACCCCAAATCTAGGGTGCGATCCTTAATGCTGGTGGTTAAGTTTGCACTGATATCCACCGTCATTTCCACGTCCAAATTCGGCATGTCTTTGTGCAAACGCGACAGAAAATCGGGTAACCAGGTGTTTACTATGGTTTCTGACACCCCTAACCGCAATACGCCAGAGTAGGCTTTTGAAAGGCCGGCACGTTTGCGCAATTGTTCGGTCTGATAGAGGATTTTTTCAACATAGGGCAACAGCTCTTTGCCTTTGGATGTTAGAATAATAGGGCTAGAGCCTCCTTCACGCTCAAATAATTTCACGCCCAACTCTTCTTCTAACCCCGCTATGCGCGCGGAGATAGCCGGTTGTGTCGTATGCAATCGTTCGGCTGCTTTACGAAAATTGCCCAAAGAGGCCACCCATACGAAGGTTTCTAAGCGTTTGTAGTTCACGTTGTTAATCCAATGGCGAGTGAAAGAGTCGGCAAGAGACGTTTTTATTAAAAACGACGGTGTCATCAAGAGTATAAGCTCAATAGAGTTTGAGCAATCTTTTCATTAAGCCAGCTCAGATCCTTAGGAGTGGCATAAAGCTTGCGGTATGCTGTGCACCACATAAAGAGGTTATGTTAACAATGAACAATCTGATCGCACTATTACTAAAGGGGCTGGTGGCAGTGTTGCCGATTGGCTTGACGGTGTCTTTAATTTTTTGGTTATTGGCAACGGGGGAAGCGCTGGCTAAACCGCTGCTGTTGTTTGTTATTTCAGAGCGTATCTATTTTCCGGGGTTGGGTTTATTGACCAGTTTATTGACACTGGTGCTGATTGGCCTGCTGGTAAATATGTATGGCGTTCGCTATCTAGTGAAAATTAGCCAAAATGTCTTTGAACGGATTCCCTTGGTAAAGTCCATTTATGGTGCTATCAAAGACATGATGATGGTATTCAATCTAGCGGAAAAAAAGGAAATGAAGAGCGTTGTGTCGATCGAATGGAACGGCGCTCAGGTGATTGGTTTTGTGACGGGCGAACAGACAGGTAAAAAGCTGTTTAAAGACCAGGACTTGGTGGGCGTTTATGTGCCGCTGAGTTACCAAATTGGCGGCATGACCCTTTACATATCACGAGATCGTTTGACACAACTGGACATCGGTGTCGAGGAAGCTATGCGCCTTGCTTTAACCGCCGGTGTTCAGAGTCGTCCTAAAGAAGAAAAATAATAGAAACTAAGTGGTTAGTGCAAGAGATTGAGCGCAAGTTATCGAGCTTAGGTCATGAGCGAAAACACACGGTTTACCATACGATTATTTTTAACGGGGTTCTTTTTTTAGATGTTGGTCAGTATGCAAAAAACAGTCAATAGCCAGAAAACAGTGATTGTTGTTGGGGCCGGCCCGGCGGGTTTGATGGCCGCAGAAGGGATTTGTGCTGCGGGTCATCGCGTGCAGGTTTATGATGCGAAACCCAGTGCTTGCCGTAAGTTTTTACTGGCTGGGGTAGGTGGTATGAATATTACGCATTCTGAAGCCTACCCTGACTTTATTCAACGCTATTACGATAAGGCAGACTGGTTGGCAAAGGCCATTCAGCCGTTCGACGGCGAAGCTCTGCGCGCTTGGATCCATGACTTGGGTATTGAAACCTTTGTCGGTACCTCTGGTCGTGTGTTTCCTAAAGACATGAAGGCGGCGCCCTTGCTGCGCAATTGGTTAAAGCGTTTACGTGGAGCCGGTGTAGAGTTTCACATGCGGCATAAAATGATTAGCCTGTCAGCAAATAGCTTAGTGTTCGATCATGCTGGAGAGAAGGTAACTGCCCAAGCCGATGCCATTGTACTAGCGATGGGAGGCGCAAGCTGGCCAACGTTGGGTTCGGATGGGTCTTGGGTTCCGGTACTGAGTGAAAAAGGGGTGACTGTTGCCCCCTTGCAAAGCGCTAATTGCGGTTTTTATAGCGCTTGGAGTGAGCATCTACAAACGAAATTTGCTGGTAGTCCACTCAAAGACGTGGCGTTTTCTTTTACATTAGCAGACGGACAAGTAGTGACGAAAAAGGGTGAGTGCATAGTGACACGAGATGGCATGGAAGGCAGCCTGATTTACGCTTTTTCCAAATATCTACGTGATGGTATTAACAACTCAGGTCAATCGTCTCTGTTGATGGACTTCTTACCTTTGCAAAGTGAAGAGCAAGTCATTAAGAAATTGCGCAATACCAAGCCAAAAGAATCTTTCAGTAAGTATTTAAAACGTACTCTGAGTGTCACAGGTGTAAAAACCGCTTTGTTGCATGAGACCCTTCCTAAGGAGGCTTTTCAGACACCAGAAGACTTAGCGCGATGTTTAAAAGCCGTGCCGGTTTGCTTTTATAAAACTAAGCCAATCGAAGAAGTGATTTCCACTGCGGGTGGTGTCTGCGAAAACAGTGTTGATGAAAAATTGATGTTAACAGCCATACCAGGCGTATTTTGTGCAGGCGAAATGCTGGATTGGGAGGCACCAACGGGTGGCTACTTATTAACAGGGTGTTTCGCCACCGGTCAGTTAGCAGCGAAGGGGGTAGAAGAATACCTGCGGTCTCAGTCTAACGAAAGTGTGAAATAGCACTCAAAAAAATACCCTAACCAGGTTTAGTTGGTTAGGGCATCTTACTTTTTACTGATTATCAAAAAGTAAATAGGATTGTATTTCTTATTCGTTAAGAGAAATGATCGTGATAACACGACGATTGGCTTGACGGTTTTCTGGCGTATCGTTGTTCACTAATGGTAACTCTTCTCCATACCCGACCGCGGTTACTTGGCTTTCTTGCACGCCTAACTCTTTTGTCAATATGTCAGCAATGGCTTGTGCTCGTTTTTCTGACAATGTTTTATTGTAAGCGGCCGAACCTGTGTTATCGGTATGACCTTCAATGGAAACACTGGCTGTCGTGTACTCATTTAAGAAAGCAGCAAGTTCTTCGATTTGTGGGTAAAACTCTTTATTAACTACGTTTGAGTTCGTGGCAAATAAAACGTCCAGTTTCACTTCTTTCGCTTCAGAGAACATAAGGTTACAACCTTTTGCGTCTACTTTAGCATCAGCGCGAGTATTCGCGCAGGCATCTAGATGGTTAGGAACGCCATCTTTGTCATCGTCTAATGCGCAGCCTGATGCATCAACAAGAACCCCAGCTGTTGTGTTTGGACATACATCTTTAGCATCAATCACGCCATCATTGTCGGAGTCTAAAGGTGCCTGTTCGACAACAGGTGCAGGTTCGTTAACCGGTTCAGGTTCGTTGATTGGCGCTGGCTCGTACGCCGCCGTTTGTTTGGATTGACCGCCAAAGGTAAAGTGCGCTCCTAGAGTGGTTAAATTATCTAGTTCGTGATCCTTGATGTCGTTAATCAGGCGAAAGTCAGCACGCAATGAAAAAATATCGTTTAGGGCGTATTTTAGACCGCCACCGAGATTGACTAAGGTGTTGTTTGCGCTCGAGCTTATTTCTGTTTTGCCGATGCCTGCTGCCAAGTAGGGCGTCAGATTACCGTTGGTTTGGAGATGGTACAGTGTGTCTAAACGGTATTGTTGAAAGTCGACACTGGTGTTGTTGGTTGTCGTGTTTGTTTCTGCGTCTACGTAGACAAGTTCAATTGCCCAAGGATTGCCGAATTGATAGCCAAGACCAAGCGAAATCGCGTCGACATCTTCAAGTCCACGATTATTGTCCATGTTGTAATAGCCAATACTTGGTGAAACAGTAAAACCTTCTTGTAATTGAGCTTGAGCGACAGAAGACGCAGCGAAGAGGCTAATAAATAGAACACGCTTGTTGTAGATAAAAGACATTTAATGTCTCCTAGTAAAAGTAAGTATATGAGCTTTGTGTGACGAAAGTTCTGTATGGCATCGGTTTAAGGATGCGGTTTAGAGGGCGTAAACCTTCTTACTCATTATAGATAAAGTCACTGGATAAAATCAGCAAGGGTTACAATTCAGTACAGATCTCTAAAGGCGTTACATTTGAGTAACATTTTGGTAACACATTGGCACGTTTGTGACTCTATTAAGAAGGTTATGTCCAAGAAGAGCATGTCTGTGAAAAACATGTACTTTTAAAGAAAGGGCACAAAAAATGCCCTACACCAAGGGTAGATGGTGTAGGGCATGACTTGTTCGTGGTGCTGGATTCTTATTTGTCTGTAATGACGGCGTCTACACGACGGTTTGCCATGCGATTTTCTGCGGAGTCATTGTCGAGCAAAGGTTCGCTTTGGCCATAGCCGATTGCGTCAACACGGTTTTGTTCAACATCAAAGATGTTAATTAAGACGTTCGCCACGGCTTGAGCGCGCTTTTCAGATAAGGTTTGGTTGTAACTGGCCGCCCCTGTGTTATCCGTATGCCCTTCAATAACAACCGAGCTATTTGGGTTGTCATTGAGGTACTGTGCCAGCTTTTCTATCTCAGGATAAAAGGCTTGTTCAACATCGGTTTTATTGTTGCCAAACTGGATGTTTAGACGCAAAGGCGCTGGTGTTTCTACCTCAGCTGTTTGCTCTGCCGCTATGGGTTGATCACTTTGTGTTGCTGAAGAGACCGGCGTTTTGCTTTCGTCAGAATCAGACCGCGGAGCCGTGCCCTGTTCCTGTGTAGGCTCGGATGACATGACAACATTAGTGGTGGTTGCCTTTGTTTCTTCTTCAGAAGAGGTAGCTGGGGTTTCTTCTGGTGATTGATACTGGGTTTCTTTCGCTGTTTCAGCGGTGTCGTTTACCGTTCGGGCGGTGTAAGAGCGAGCCTCAGATTCCGCTGCGTTGTTCTCAGCATCGGGCTGTGAACGATTGGCAGAATTGCCAAAGGTCATTTGGACACCCAATGAGCTGATATGATCTAGATGGTTGTCTTCTACGTCATTCACAACACGAAAATCTGCACGCAAAGAAACCGTGTTATTCACCGCATACTTTAAGCCACCCCCTGCGTTAATTTGTACATTATTATCATCTGACGCACCGCCAAAGTCGGTGGTACCCACCCCAGCGGCTAGGTATGGGGTCAAGTTTAAGGTACGAATGCTTGGCAAATGATACAGCCCGTCTAGACGATATTGGTCAACATCTACGTTGTTGCCAGTACCTTCTTGGGTAGTGTCTGCATTAAGGTAGACAAATTCGATCGCCCAAGGGTTATCAAACTGATAGCCAAGCCCCAATGAATAGGCGGCGTCATCTTTTATGTTTCTGTCATTGTCCATATTATAGTGGCCAATGCTGGGTGTTAGGGTGAAGCCTTCTTGTTGCTGTGCGAAGGAAAGTGTTGAAATAGACGACGCGGCAAGGATGCTGCTTAAAATAGTCCTGCTAACTAAAGTACGTTTTGTGATGTTTAAAGACATGTTTTATCTCCTGATAACTGTCTGTGTTTTGTCGTTCTTTTCATCAGCATAACGCGTATTGCTTATTTTAAAAAACCGCCCCGCAACGCCCAAGGTGCGTGTTATTCATCTGCTATTTCGCAATGATGACAAGTTATTGACCTAGGAGACAAGATTAGACATTTCCTTCACATTTAAAGCTTGTTTTTGCGTTCAAAGGTGAAGGAAACAAGGTACTTATGACAGAAGATTTTCACAGTAAAGTTGGCTTGACGTCCTAAACGACGGCTTTTTGACGGCGTTCAGGGGCATTGCCACGATTCTTTATGGTCTAAGACAAGGCGATACCGAGTGTATGTTCAGCTGAACGAACGAGGGCCTCATCAATGGGGGGCGGGGTCAAATCCACACCTTCACTCAAGGCATTAACGACGGTTTCCAGTACCGCAATGCGGGTGTACCACTTGTGGTTAGCGGGAATGACATGCCAAGGGGATTGTTCGGTAGAAGTGAGTTCCAACATGTCGTTAATGGCGTTTTCGTGCTCGTCCCACTTTTCTCTGTTACGAATGTCTTCTTCTGTGAGTTTCCACTGTTTTAGTGGGTTGCGTAGGCGTTCTTCAAAACGTTCTAGCTGCTCTTCTTTGGAGATGTGTGTGAAGATTTTAATGATTTTGACACCATCGTCGGTGAGCATGCGTTCGTATTCATTGATTTCTTGATACGCCCTTTGCCATTCCATGTCGCTGGCAAACCCTTCTACGCGTTCCGTTAATACGCGCTCATACCAAGAGCGGTCGAAAATGGCGAGTGTGCCCACTTTGGGTAACTTAGTCTGAAAGCGGTAGAGGTAATGTTTACCTTGTTCGTCCGCGCTCGGAGCGGCAATGGGATGAACACGGTAACCTCTTGGGTCGAGATATTCGGTTAAGCGACGAATGGCGCCGCCTTTTCCACTGGCGTCCCAGCCTTGGAAAATAATTATGGCGCGTTTTCCTTGGTGGTAATACGCTTGCTGGACGCGCTGCATTTCTTTTTGGCGTTTCTTTAAGATCTTGCGGTAGGTTTTCTTGTCATCAATGGAATATTGTTTGTTGTCCACGTCACAGTGTTTCAGCGACATAACATGAGAAGAAAGAATAATCGGACTCGGTAAAAACATGCCTGGCTCCGTGGATGCAAAATTGAGCATTTACGCTAGAGTATTTTGGGAAAGACGTCAGTGTAATCTAAAAACATCCGCTTTAGCGAACGTCTCGTTCAGAAAACAAGGTCTCTTGGTGAGGGAATCTAAGCAAAGGTGGGGATAAAGGGTTTTTTTATGCACAGAGAAACGCCCAGAAAAGACCGGGCGTTGTGCATAAGAGAGACTCTGTTTACGTCATGAACTACGCGTGTTGTCTGCTAGTTCGCTGAGCAAGGCTCTTTGGGCGCTGCGATATTCCCCTTTTCTGGGTTTTGATAGCTGGTAAGAGCCATCGCTTTGCAATATCCAGCTTTGTGTATTGTCCGATAAATAGTATTCCAGTTCCTTTTTCACCCGACGAGTTTGCTTGTAGTCCTGCAGAGGGAAAGCGACTTCAATACGGTTATTTAGGTTTCGGTCCATGCCGTCGGCGCTAGAAAGATACACTTGAGGGTTACGATCATTAAAGAAATAGTACACACGGGTATGCTCAAGAAAGCGCCCTATGATACTGCGTACTCGAATGTTCGAAGAGATGCCTTTAATGCCTGGACGTAGGGTACAGATGCCACGAATAATGAGGTCAATCTTCACGCCAGCTTGCGATGCCTTGTAAAGCGACTGGACAAGACGCTGCTCGGTCAAGGAGTTTACCTTAATGATGATGCGGGAAGGCTCGCCTTTTAGGGCGTTTTGGGCTTCTTTATCAATCATTTCTAGCAAACGGTCACGCAAGGTAAAAGGCGCGTGCAGCAGTTTTTTGACTTTAAGTTCTTTGCTCATGCCGGTCAGTTGCTGAAACACACGGTGCACATCTTCACCAATGTCTTTGTTACACGTCATGAAGCTGTAGTCTGTATAAAGACGTGCATTACCAGCATGGTAGTTGCCTGTGCCTAGGTGTACATAGCGTGTCAGGTTGGTGCCTTCTCGGCGCACGATAAGGATCATTTTCGCGTGTGTTTTATGGCGTACAACCCCATAAACTACAATAGCGCCTGCATCTTGTAAGCGGCTGGCAAGCGCCAAGTTTTCGGCCTCATCAAAGCGTGCCCTTAGTTCGATAACCACGGTCACTTCTTTACCGTTACGGGCGGCTTCGACAAGTGCGTTAGCGATGGGCGAACGTGCTCCAGTACGATATAAGGTTTGACGAATAGCCACCACACTTGGGTCTTTTGCTGCTTCGCTCAAGAAATCGATAACAGGGGAAAAACTCTCAAAAGGGTGCATTAACAAATAATCTTGCTGACGAATCGCTTCGAACAAACCACCAGAGCTGGCCAGTTTCTTTGGCAAACCGGGCGAGAATGGAGGGTACATGAGGTCTGGTCGATCGACCAATTCCAACACTGCCATTAAGCGACTTAAGTTCACCGGTCCGTCGATACAGTAAAGATCTTGCTGTTCTAAATCGAACTGCTTTAATAAGGAATCAACAATGTGATCTGGACAATTATCGGCTATCTCTAAACGCACCGAGCTACCATAATGGCGGCTTTGTAATTCTGTGCGCAACGCGCCTGCCAAGTCGACGCCAATGTCATCTGAATCGACTTCCAAATCAGCGTTTCGAGTAAGACGGAATTGAAAACAGCCTTTTACCGTCATGCCGGGGAATAGTTGACCAGCGTGGGCATGGATAATAGACGAAAGAAAGACCAGGTTATCTCCGCCATCGCACACGTCATCGGGCAGTTTGACTAGGCGCGGTAATGAACTTGGAGCCGGCACGATGGCAAGACCGTTTTCACGGCCAAATGCATCTCGACCCTCAAGCTCAACCACAAAGTTAAAGGTTTTATTGGCCAGGCGCGGAAACGGGTGAGCAGGGTCGAGTCCTATGGGGCTAATGATCGGTAAGACGTTATCGCGAAAGTAACGCTTGACCCAAGCGGCTTGTTTTTCACTCCACACGCTACGGCGAATAAACTTAACGTTTTCATTGGCCAGTTTTGGGAAGATGATGTCATTAAGAATACGGTACTGGCGACGTACCAATTTGTGCGCATGTTCACTGATTAAGCTCAGTACTTTCTTCGGGTGCATACCGTCAGGGCCGTTTTTTTCACGGCTGTATTCAAGCTGGCTTTTTAATCCTGCGACGCGGATTTCAAAAAATTCATCCATGTTCGAACTGAAAATACATAAAAACATCAGTCGATTTAATATTGGATGGTTTTCGTCCATGGCTTGTTCTAAGACGCGCGCGTTAAACTGCAAATGACTCAGTTCACGGTTGAAGTAAAGTTCGGGATCCGCCAAATCAATTTCTTCTGGCAGCCGATCTTCTATGGCGACTTTATTGGGGTCCTGAGGCTGTTCAGGAATGGGCTCTAGGACCAGCTCGGCGTCCAACTCTACGGGTGGGCTTGCGGTCACGCTGGTCGATTCTTTTTTTGCTGTTTCATTCACAGACTGCTCTGACATGTGCTTCTCTTACTCTTAAATACCGTTTAAATTTGTGTGGTTGGTGTTTTCTGTGGCTGTGTCTACACGAGTAGACAAATACTCACAAATTACACCAACCCAGCCTGCTGGTCACCGATTCCCTGTGTTTTTAGGCACAAAAAAACCGACATTTTTAGGTTTTCAGCAAGCGTGCTGCGTCTTTTGCAAAGTAGGTTAATATGCCATCGGCTCCGGCGCGTTTAAAAGCCAAAAGCGATTCCATCATCACGCTGTCTTTGTCTAGCCAACCATTTTGAAAGGCGGCCATGTGCATGGCGTACTCACCGCTCACCTGATAGGCGAAGGTGGGCACTTCAAGTTCGGTTTTTACTCGACGAACAATGTCAAGATAGGGCATACCGGGTTTCACCATGACC
>CAZBUC010000062.1:0-10423 GCA_964494965.1 uncultured Maribrevibacterium sp. | reverse complement strand
TGATGAGTGCCAAGAACATCGCAAGTCTGACAAGCTCCGTTAGGATTGTTGAAGGAAAAGAGTCGGGGCTCGAGCTCAGTCAAACTGTAACCACAGACAGGACAAGCGAATTTACTGGAAAATAAATACTCTTCCTTTTCGTTATCCATACTGATGACTTTAGCAATGCCATCTGACAAGCCAAGACAGGTTTCAAACGACTCTGCTAAGCGTAACTGCAAATCCGAGCGAACTTTGAAACGGTCAATCACCACTTCGATGGTATGTTTTTTGTTTTTCTCAAGCGTTGGTGCATCGTCTAAATCCACCACAATGCCGTCGATTCTGGCACGTATAAAGCCTTTTGATAGCAGGTCACTAATAGTGTGTAAGTGTTCACCTTTCCGATCTTTGATGATGGGTGCAAGTAGCATCATCTTGGTGTCTTCTGGTAACGACAAAACGTTATCGACCATCTGCGATATAGTTTGTGCCTCTAATGGCTCGCCATGATCTGGGCAACGAGGCTGGCCTGCTCTGGCAAATAACAATCGTAGATAATCATAAATTTCTGTTATTGTACCAACGGTTGATCTGGGGTTGTGGGACGTAGATTTTTGTTCAATCGAGATGGCCGGAGACAGGCCTTCAATGTGGTCAATATCGGGCTTTTCCATCATGGATAAGAATTGTCTGGCGTAAGTAGACAAAGACTCTACGTAACGTCGTTGACCTTCAGCGTATAATGTATCGAAGGCGAGAGAGGATTTACCTGAGCCTGAAAGGCCAGTTATCACCACAAGTTTGTCTCTTGGGATGTCTAAGTCCACATTTTTCAGGTTGTGAGTGCGGGCCCCGCGTAGGGTAATGGTATCCATGAGTCTCCAATAAAAGTCGAGCAACAAAAATGAATCTGCAAGTAAATAAAATAACTGTCTATTTTTACAGTAGTTGAAATGGAGCTTCAACGCTATTTTAAGTAAAATGCTACCTTTTTTAAGTTCCTAAGTTAAACGGTTGTAATTCCCATATGGATCTACTTGAGCGACGTTCTGTTCTTGCCTTAGCAACCATCTATTTATTTAGAATGCTTGGGCTCTTTCTCATCATGCCCATTATCAGTGTGGCGGCGGATGACATGTCTGGCGCGACAGCGGCTTTGATTGGACTTGCCATTGGTGTTTATGGCCTGACTCAAGCGAGTCTGCAAATTCCAATGGGGATGTGGTCTGACAAGATTGGCCGTAAGCGAGTCATTGTTATTGGCTTGCTGCTGTTTGCTGTTGGTAGTCTTGTTTGTGCGAATGCGGACGATATATTCACGCTCATTGTTGGGCGAGCTGTGCAAGGAGCGGGTGCTATAGCCAGCACCTTAATGGCGTTATTAAGCGATGTGACAAAAGAGCAAAACCGTACTAAGGCTATGGCGCTTGTAGGCGTCAGTATAGGGGCTTCTTTTATGCTGTCTTTGGTGTTGGGGCCTTGGCTTTATGCGCTTATTGGTCTCGCTGGCTTGTTTTACTTGTCTCTGGTGTTGTCGTTACTGGGCATTGTTTTAATTCTTTTTGCGGTACCTAATATAGTGCAGCACACGTTTCGTCGAGACACGACGCCCAGTTTGCAGGCTTTAGGAGCTGTTTTAAAAGACACACGCCTGCGCTTCTTGAATCTCAGTGTTTTACTTCTTCATGCCAGTTTAACGGCCTTGTTCGTGACAGTGCCCAGTTTATTGATTCAGCAGTTTGATTTTCCATTGGCACAACATAGCTGGTTGTACCTTGTCATTATGGGTTTTGCTTTTATAGGTATGCTACCATTAGTGATTATTGCTGAATCCAAAAATAAGATGAAAGAAGTGTTGGTTATCGTCCTTGTTCTGCTTGGCGTCAGCTCTATTTCGTTGCATTGGGCCCCTTATTTATGGGTGTTTGGTGCCTTGTTATGGTTGTATTTTGTTGGTTTTAATTCTCTCGAGGCTGTATTACCGTCTTTAGTGAGCAAACTTGCCCCTGTTGGTTACCGTGGAACGGCAATGGGGGTATTTTCAACACACCAATTTATGGGATCTTTTCTGGGTGGTGTTAGTGGCGGTTGGCTGCTGCAATATCATCCAGAGGGTGGTGTCTTTTGGGTCGTGGGCGTGGTCTTTCTAGCGTGGTCGCTTGTCTGCTTGACGCAGCCTGCTCCACGACAGTTAAGCAGTATTGCGTTTAGCTTGCCTAAAATGACAAATGAAGAAGTCGCGAAGTTGGCGGATCAACTTTCTGAAATCCAAGGAGTGGAAGGTATGCAAATTTTCGAAGACGAGCAGACAGCTTATCTTAAAGTCGATAAAAAAAGATTAGACAAGGACACTTTGCTGCGCTTAGCGCCGCAAGTAACCCTTTAAAGCAGAACATATTTTTTATATTTAATTTGGAGAAGAACGTCATGGCACGTGGAATAAACAAAGTCATCTTGATTGGCAACGCAGGCAACGATGCCGAAGTGCGTTTTATGCCATCGGGCGCCGCCGTTGCGAACGTGAACTTAGCGACATCAGAAAGCTGGCGTGATAAGCAAACAGGGCAGATGCAAGAACGTACAGAATGGCATCGAGTCGCTTTTATGGATCGCGGCAACTACCGTCTTGGACAGATTGCAGGCGACTTTATTAAAAAGGGCTCAAAAGTCTACATTGAAGGCTCTTTGCGCACTCGTGAATGGGAAAAAGATGGCATTAAACGCTACACAACAGAAATCATAGCGAATGAAATGCAGTTGCTTGATGGGCGTGGCGATGGTGCTGGACAGCAAAGTGGTGGTTACGATTCTATGCAGGGCGGTGGAGGCTACGGCAGTGCGCCACAACAGTCTGCTCCTCAACAAGGTGGATACGGTCAAGCGCCAGCGCAACAGGCTCCACAACAGCACGCACCTCAAGGCGGCTTTAATCAGCCTCAAGGTGGTTATGGTCAAGCACCACAGGGGCCTGCTCATCAGCCTGCATCAGCACCGCAACCACAATCTTTTGGCAGTTGGGGGAATCAACCACAACAAGCTCCGGCTCAAGCCGCACCGCAGCAACGTGCGCCACAGCAACCGACTCCAAAAGCGCCAGAGTCAAAGCCTCAGCCAGCGCCAAACTTTGATGATTTCGACGATGACATTCCGTTCTAAGTGACGGTTGCATAAAAAAGGCTCCTGTTAGGGGCCTTTATTGTTTTATAGTGCTTTTATAGAGAAGATGCGTAAACCAAAGAGGTATCTACAGTGAACGACGAAGATGAAACGTCTTTGTTTGCTCAGGAAGTGGCGGGCATAAAGCCACTTAGAAAAAGCGAAGTTTATCTAAGTAAGAAAGGGCCAGAAGTCAATTTCTTGGCTCGTCAACAGGCGGCCTTGATTGCAAAAGAAGCCGATAGGAATCATTTGTCACAAGATTATGTGGAAAAAGTGGAGCCTACTGATGTGCTTGAGTATAAGTGTTCGGGCGTTCAAGATGGAGTTTTTAAACGCTTAAGGCAAGGAAAGTATGGTATTGAAGCGCGTTTAGATCTACATCGTCACACCGTGGCTCAGGCGCGAGACCAAGTGTATCAATTTGTGGATGATTGTGTGCGCAATGACATTCGTGTGGCGATTATTGTCCATGGCAAAGGCGATCGTACACCAGACCCAGAAATGCGCGCCATGATTAAAAGCCACATTAATAAGTGGCTAAAAGAACTGGACGCGATTATGGCTTTTCACAGTGCGCAGCGCCATCATGGTGGCTTGGGTGCTGTGTATGTCTTGTTTAAAAAGACAGAACAAGCGCGTCTTGAAAACTGGGAAAAACATCAAAAACGCTAAGGTGCTACGCCACCTTAAATGGGTAAACACGTTAGTTCGTGCAGTAAAAGCCATGTTTTTGCTATAATCTCGCCACTTTGCTGTCTTGGACCTATGTTGTCTTGAGTGTATCCAAGCTGCCCAAAACATGATTGTTATCGTATTCTAATTTTATCGAGGTAGAGAATGGCAAATCGCACCGCGCACCATCCTGCATTTACGTTTCTTCGCAGTGAGTTTATCGACGCTCTTAATGTTACTGTTCAAGAGTTTGAACACACCGTAACCGGTGCTAAACACTTTCATATTGCCTCCGAGAACGACGAAAACGTTTTTCTGGTAGGCTTAAAAACGGTACCAACGGATTCTTGTGGTGTAGCCCATATTCTTGAGCACACGGTGTTGTGTGGTTCTGAGCGTTTTCCAGTACGCGATCCTTTCTTTATGATGATCCGCCGTTCACTGAATACCTTTATGAATGCCTTTACGTCGTCCGATTGGACGGCTTATCCATTTGCCAGCAAAAACAAGAAAGACTTTCATAACTTGTTGGGTGTTTATCTGGATGCAGTGTTCTTTTCTCGCTTAGATGAACTGGATTTTTCCCAAGAAGGCCATCGTTTGGAGTTTGCTGAGCCGGATAATGCCGAGTCAGAATTGACTTTTAAAGGCGTGGTATTCAATGAGATGAAAGGCGCGATGAGTTCCACTACGTCAGTATTGTGGCAATCTCTCACTAAGTATTTGTTCCCAAATAATACCTATCATTTTAATTCTGGTGGTGAGCCAACAGATATCCCGGATTTGTCTTATGACGATCTATTGGCGTTCTATCGCACTCACTATCATCCTTCTAATGCGGTGTTCATGACCTTTGGTGATATCCCTGCGGAAACACTGCAAGCGGAATTTGAAGATAAAGTTTTGCGTCGCTTCGAGCGTTTGCAAACACAGGTCAGCGTGCCGAATGCGAAGCGTTATTTTTCTCCTGTACGGGTAGAAGAGGGTTACGCGGCCGATGAAGTCAAAGAGGACGGTAGTCACGTGGTTGTCGGTTGGTTGCTTGGTGAAAGTACCGACTTGAATCAACAATTTGAAGCGCAATTGTTGTCCAGTGTGTTGTTGGATAACAGTGCTTCGCCACTGCTTCGAGTGTTAGAAAACAGCGAGCTGGGTCGCGCACCATCACCATTATGTGGCCTTGAAGACAGCAACAAAGAAATGAGTTTCATGTGTGGCCTTGAAGGGGTTAAACGAGAAGACGCAGCGAAAGTCGAAGCGCTGGTGTTATCGACCCTGGAAAACATTGCCGAGAAAGGGGTACCACAAGACATGGTGGATGCCATGTTACATCAATTAGAATTGAGTCAGCGTGAGATTGGCGGTGGCAGTTACCCATATGGTTTGCAGTTAATCTTAGCGGGCTTGTCGACCGCTGTTCATGCGGGAGATGTGATCGCCCAGTTGGATTTAGACCCGGTTATCAATGCGATGCGCGAAAAAGTCCAAGACCAAGAGTATATTCCAAATCTAATTAACACCTTATTGCTCTCTAACGCTCACCGTGTCACGTTAACATTAAGCCCTGATGACGCGCTTGAAGCACGCCGAAATCAGGCTGAGAAAGATCGTTTGAGCCAAATAAAAGCGGCGTTGAGTGACGAAGAAAGGCAACACATTATCACTCGCAGCGCGGCTTTAAAGGCGCGTCAGGCACAAGTTGATGACATGAGTATTTTGCCCAAAGTTGGGTTAGAAGACGTACCAGCGCGTTTGCCTGAATATGAGCACAAAAAATTAACAGGCGAGTTACCTGTGACCTTTTATCCACAGGGTACCAATGGTTTGGTCTATCAGCAGTTAGTGATTGATTTGCCTGAATTGGATGAAGAAGAGGTAGAGTATCTGCCTCTATTTTCTTCCATGATGACCGAGTTGGGTATTGGCGAAGACGATTATTTGGCAGTCCAAGAACGTCAAGCTCAGGTTTGTGGTGGTTTAGGGGCATCGAATTCCATTCGTGCGACGATAGCTGATCGTCAGTCATTGAGCGGCTATTTCATATTGTCCACTAAAGCGCTAGTGCCCAACGTTAAAGCGATGAGCCAGTTACTGAAAGACACCATGTTGCATGTTCGCTTTGATGAAGTGAGTCGTGTTAAAGAGTTAGTGGCGCAACGTCGTGCTCGCCGTGAACAATCGATCACAGGCCACGGTCATTCTTTGGCTATGTCTGCGGCGTCTAGCGCCTTGTCTGGTTTGGCGGCGCAGCAAGAGAAGTGGAGTGGTATGTCAGGTATCCGTTCTGCCATTGCACTGGATGATGCAATGAAAGCTGACAGTAGCAAGGCGACTGATGTTTTGGCTGTTTTCAAACGTCTGCATGAAAAATTATTACAAGCCAACAAGCAAATTTTGCTGGTGGCTGAGCCTCAGCATGAGGCTGGTATTCTGCATGATGTGCAAGCGGTTTTTGCGGACCTCCCAGCAGGCAGCACACACAGCTCTTTCGCGTTGGCCCCCGTAGATGCGAATGTCAACCTGGCATGGCTAACGTCTACGCAAGTGAACTTTTGCAGTAAGGCTTTCCGTGCGGCGTACGGAGAACATCCAGATGTTGCCGCTTTAGTGGTATTAGGCGGCTTTTTGCGCAACGGCTTCTTACACCGTGCCATCCGCGAACAGGGTGGTGCCTACGGTGGTGGTGCTAGCTTTGATGGTGGTTCGGGCTCATTCCGTTTTTATTCCTACCGTGATCCTCGTCTAACCGAAACCTTGGCAGATTTTGATGCATCCATTGAGTGGATGTTGAATGAGGCACACACTGAGGACGCACTTGAAGAGGCGATTCTTGGTGTGATTGGCTCCATGGATAAACCGAGCTCACCCGCAGGCGAGGCACAGAGCGATTTTTATGTGCATCTGCATGGTCGTAGTTTGGCCTATCGGGAAGCGTTTCGTGCCAAGATTTTGGCGGTTACCATTGAGCAGCTGAAGCAGGTTACCAAGACGTATTTGAAAAAAGAAAATGAAAGTGTGGCCGTGGTGACGTCGCCGTCTAAGCGTGCAGAATTAGAAGCGCTTGGTTTTGATATTCAAACCTTGTAGACACTAAATAACCATACAAAAATAACCCAGTTTTTACTGACGGAAAAAGCAATGGATCAGTTTCATGACATACGGCCCTACAACGACGAAGAGGTCGCCGAGGTGCTGCACAATCTGGTGGAGTCACCGGATTTTATTAATACGATTATGGGATTTCGTTTTGCTAAATGGCCCGCATTTTTGCATGCGCCAATCGCCTTCTGTGTCAAAATTGCGTTAAAGCGACAGATTGCGAATATTTCCAGCGTTGATGAGTTTCAAATGCGTGTCGCCAGTTACATGGAGCGCATGATTAAAACCACAACCACAAACGTGGAATACAGAGGCATTGAAAAATTAAAGAAGGGAGAAGGATATTTGTTCCTGTCTAACCATAGGGACATAGCGATGGATCCCGCCTTTGTGAATTACGGCTTGTATCTTGCTGGGTTAAACACGGTTCGCATCGCTATAGGTGATAATCTACTGCGTCGCCCATTTGTGTCGGACCTGATGCGCTTGAATAAAAGCTTTATCGTGAAGCGTTCTGCGAATGGTATCCGTGAAATGATGGCGGCTTTTGGACAGTTATCTGCTTATATTTCAACGTCGTTGACTCAAGATAAATGCAACATTTGGATTGCTCAGAAAGAAGGGCGCGCCAAAGATGGATTGGACCAAACGGATCCTGCCATTATAAAAATGTTTTATATGAGCCAGAAGAAAGAGAAAGTGCCTTTTGCGGAAGCCATGGCAAACTTAAACATTGTGCCGGTTTCTATTTCTTATGAATATGATCCCTGTGCCTTTGAAAAAGCGCGGGAATTGCATCAAAAGTCGACAACAGGCAATTATGAAAAAGCCGAATTTGAAGACATCGACAGCATTAAAAACGGCATTGTTGGTCAGAAAGGAAAAGTGGTGGTGACCTTTGGTGATGTCATCAAAGAAGGCTTTGAAACGCCAGAAGAATTTGTGGCTGAGGTGGATCGTCAAATCATTACGAATTATGCGATTCAACCGACGAATGAAGCCGCGCTTGCGCTGCAGCAAGGCTTGCCTTCAGCAGACAGTGCTTTTTCAAGTTATCTTGAGCGCTGCCCAGATAATTTAAGAGAAACGGTATTAGCCATGTACGCTAATCCACTCAAGCAACAACAAAAGTTTTTAAGCAAAGAATCGTAGGGAGCAGGGTGCCAATGAATGTTTGGGAGTCATCGAGATCGTGGGTCGGCTCAACGGTTTTCTTTATTTATTACATGGTATCGACACTGATATTTGGCGTATTAGCGCCTTTCGCGACAATCTTGCTGCCGAAAGCGTATCGTCAGCCTGTGCTCAATTTGCATAACAAAGGTTTACTCTTTGTTTTTCGAGTGGCCTGCGGTGTTAAGGTGGAAATAATAGGGCGCGAGCACATAAATAAAGAGCGACCTGTCGTGCTGGTGGCCAATCACCAAAGCGAGTGGGAAACCTATGTCTTACAGGTATTGATGGCCCCCGTTTCGACTGTGCTCAAAAAAGAACTGCTTGCCGTGCCTTTTTTTGGTTGGGGTTTACGCATGGTTCAGCCGATTGCCATTGACCGATCGCAACGTACTAATGCGCTGAAGCAAATTATTAGCCAAGGCAAAGAGCGCCTAGAAGATGGCCGTTCTGTGTTGATTTTTCCTGAAGGGACGAGAATTGCTCCCAACCAAGAGCAAGCCTTTAACAAGGGTGCTGCTATGTTGGCTACTTCTGCAGGGGTACCCATCCTGCCTGTGGTTCATAATGCGGGTTACGTGTGGCCAGGTAAGCGGTGGCGTAAATTCCCAGGGACAATTCGCGTTGTAATTGGCCCTATTATCGAATCGGAAGGGAAAAAAACATCGGCCTTGCATGAAGAGATGGATGTTTGGATGCGGGCTGAAATGGCGAAGCTTCCTAAAGGAAACGATTTTCTGTTTTAATAAGTTTGTTATTAAATCTGAAAACAGTTCAGAAAATAAAAAAGCCGCATCCATGATGCGGCTTTTTTGATGGCTTCAAAGACGGGTTAGGCTGTGTATTTTTTGAATACCAAGCTGGCGTTAGTGCCGCCGAATCCGAAGCTATTAGACATAATCAGATTCAAATCAACATTGTCCTGACGAGTGAGAACAACAGGGATATCACCCGCTGCTGGGTCAACTTCGTCAATGTTTGCTGAAGCAACAATGAAATTGTTTTCCATCATCAGTAGACAGTAAATCGCTTCATGAACGCCTGCGGCTCCTAACGAGTGGCCAGACAAAGATTTTGTCGAGCTGATCGCTGGGATCTTGTCACCAAAGGTTTCATTGACCGCTTGCAGTTCTTTCATGTCGCCAGCAGGTGTGCTTGTGCCGTGAGTATTGATGTAATCGATGTCGCCATCAATCGTGCTCATGGCCATTTGCATGCAGCGTACAGCGCCTTCGCCAGAAGGGGCTACCATGTCGTAGCCATCGGATGTCGCACCGTAGCCTACTAATTCAGCGTAGATTTTTGCACCACGTGCTTTAGCGTGCTCAAGCTCTTCAATGACGAGCATGCCACCACCGCCTGCGATCACGAAACCGTCACGGTTTGCATCGTAAGCACGAGACGCTTTTTCAGGTGTGTCGTTATACTTGGACGACAAGGCACCCATGGCATCAAACATACAAGTCTGAGTCCAGCTTTCTTCTTCACCACCACCGGCAAAAACGATATCTTGTTTGCCTAGTTGGATAAGTTCCATAGCGTTACCAATACAGTGCGCACTGGTAGAACAAGCCGATGTGATGGAATAGTTTACACCCTTGATTTTAAAAGGTGTCGCTAAACATGCGGAAACCGTGCTGCCCATGGTTTGAGTAACACGATATGGACCGACACGTTTTACGCCTTTTTCGCGTAGGGTGTCTGCAGAGTCCACTAGATTTCGCGCAGAAGCGCCACCAGAACCGGCTACTAAGCCAGTACGGATATTGGAAACTTGATCTTCTGTTAAGCCAGCGTCTGCAATAGCTTGCTGCATGGAAACATAAGCGTAGGTGGCGGCGTCACCCATGAAACGGCGAACTTTACGATCAATGCCTTCTGCATCTAAATCAATACGACCACAAACATGGCTGCGAAAGCCATGCTCTTTGTAATCTTCAGCAAAACGAATGCCGGACCGACCTTCAAGCAAGGAGTTTAAAACGCTCTCTTTATCGTTGCCAAGGCAACTGACAATGCCAAGACCTGTTACTACTACACGACGCATAAATGTGCCTCTTTCATTCTTAATCTTTAGAAGTTGTCCGTTGAGGTAAACAAACCAACACGCAAATCTTTTGCGGTGTAAATTTCACGACCATCAACTTTAACGCTTCCGTCTGCAATCCCCATCACTAATTTACGCTCAATGACGCGTTTTAGCTGGATATGGAAGGTTACTTTCTTTGAAGTAGGTAAAATTTGTCCAGTGAATTTTACTTCACCTGAACCCAGTGCGCGTCCGCGACCTTTGTTGCCTTTCCACCCAAGAAAAAATCCTACCAGCTGCCACATCGCA
>CAZBUC010000061.1:0-10523 GCA_964494965.1 uncultured Maribrevibacterium sp. | reverse complement strand
TTAAGCGTCGTACGGTTTCTGTCGTAGCGGCTTAATTGCTTATTTAAAACTTAAAAAAAGCTCCGCGACGCGGGGCTTTTTTTTTGGAAGAATTCTATAATCAGAGTTTGTTGATTCTGATAGTCCACCGAAGAGGTGTTATTGTGAAATTTGTTGATGAAGCCAGTATCTATGTAAGAGCGGGTAAAGGTGGAAATGGAGCGCTGAGTTTTTGGCGCGAAAAATTTGTCGCTAAAGGTGGCCCTGATGGCGGTGATGGTGGCAATGGCGGCAGTGTAATACTTGTTGCTGATGAAGCGCTAAATACCTTGATCGATTTTCGTTTTACGAAAAAGTATATTGCCGAAAGCGGTGAGAGTGGCCAAGGTCGGGATATGACTGGCGCGAAAGGGGCGGATCTTGAGATTAAGGTGCCGATCGGTACAACCGTGATTGATGAGGATACCGGCGAGACCCTGGGTGATCTTGTTCGTGATGGGCAGACATTGAAAGTTGCTCAAGGTGGTCATCATGGTTTGGGGAATACTCGATTCAAATCCAGTACCAACCGTGCTCCGAGACAGACGACAAAAGGTACGATAGGTGAAGAACGTACACTTAAGCTAGAAATGAAGGTGTTGGCAGACGTCGGGTTGCTTGGTCTTCCTAATGCGGGTAAGTCGACCTTTATTCGTGCGGTGTCCTCTGCTAAGCCAAAGGTGGCAGACTATCCGTTCACCACCTTGGTGCCAAACCTTGGTGTGGTAAAAGTTAAGAAACATCAAAGCTTTGTTATTGCTGATATTCCTGGAATTATTGAAGGGGCATCTGAAGGCGCAGGTCTGGGTATTCGTTTCTTGAAGCACTTGGTGCGTAACCGTATTTTGTTGCACATTGTTGATTTGGCGCCTTGGGATGAGATCACGCCAGCGGAAGCCGCTGTCATTGCAGTTAACGAATTGCATCAGTTCAGTCCTGCATTAGCGGGTCGAGATCGTTGGTTGGTGTTGAATAAAACCGACATGGTGCCAGAAGATGAGTTGGAAGAGCGTTGCCAAAGTGTGATTGACGCGCTTGGATGGGAAGGCAAGGCCTACCGTATTTCAGCGATATCGGGTGAGGGCACAGAAGTCTTGTGTTTGGATCTGATGACAGCGTTGGATGAAAAGCGTGAATTGTTATTAGAAAGTCCAGAGGCTCGTGAAAAAGAGAAAGCCTTGCGTACCTTGATTGATGAAGAAGGTCGTAATCGCATCATGGCGCTTCGTGAAAGACGCCGTAAAGAAGGTAAGTTTTTGGATGATGACGATTTCGATGAAGATGATTACGATGTGGAAGTGGAATACGTTAGCTAATCTGTTGGGTGGGAATAACTAATATCATGGAAATGCGAGAAAAAATAGCAAAGGCGCAGCGTATTGTTGTCAAGATAGGCAGTGCTTTATTGACCAATGATGGTCAAGGGTTGGATGTTGCTCGAATTGGCCTTTGGGTGACTCAGATTGCACAATTGCGGGCTCAAGGTAAAGAGGTGGTTTTGGTGTCTTCTGGCTCTATTGCGGCCGGCATGAAGCGCCTTGGTTTTTCTTCTCGCCCCACTCAGGTTAATGAGTTACAAGCGGCTGCCGCGGTTGGGCAAATGGAATTGGTCGGTGTTTATGAGTCTCACTTTGAGAAGCATGGTTTGTGTACGGCGCAGATTTTATTGACTCATGATGATCTATCCAATCGTCGACGCTATTTAAACGCGCGTTCTTCATTGCGAACTCTGCTTGGCTTTGGTGTTGTACCCATAATCAATGAGAACGATACGGTTGTAACTGACGAAATCCGTTTTGGTGACAACGACACCTTGGGTGCTCTCGTGGCTAACTTGGTTGAAGCGGATGTGTTAATTATTTTAACGGATCAGCAAGGCTTATTTGATAAAAATCCACGAGATCATAAAGATGCCACGCTGATATCTCATATCTCCGCATCAGATGATCGTTTGGAGTCGATGGCCAGCGGTGGTGCGGGTGTGTTGGGCAGTGGTGGCATGCTGACTAAGGTGCGTGCCGCGCGTTTGGCAGCACGCTCTGGTGCGGATACGCTAATCGCTTCGGGTCGTGAAGAGAATGTCATTGTGCGAGTGGCCTCTGGCGAGCTATTAGGAACTTGGTTGCAGCCAGAGCATGGTCGAGTCGCCGCTCGTAAGCAGTGGTTGGCGGGGCATTTGAAAAGTCGTGGTGCCTTGATTCTTGATGATGGTGCAGTAAAAGCCTTACGTAAAGAGGGGACGAGTCTGTTGTCAGTGGGTGTTAAAGATGCTCAAGGGACTTTTTCTCGAGGTGATATGGTGATTTGTGTGGATCAGCAGGGTGGCTTGGTTGCGCGAGGGTTGGTGAACTACAGTGTTGCTGAAACCTTGAAGCTGCTTGGTCAGCCTTCGTCTAACATCGGTGAGATTTTGGGTTACAAAGGTGAGCCTGAGTTAATTCATCGTGATGATTTAGTGATTATTTAGTAAAAAAAAAGACATAAAAAAACCGGCTAATGCCGGTTTTTTTATATGGCTTACGCCAATGCTTTGATCTTTGCACTCAAGCGGCTCTTATGACGAGCAGCTTTGTTTTTGTGGTATAGACCTTTGTTTGCTGCTTTGTCTAGCTGTGAAGTGGCTAGAGAGTAAGCTGCTTGTGCTTCAGCTTGGTTGCCTTTTTCGATAGCAGCATCTACTTTTTTCAAGTATGTGCGAACCATTGAACGAAGGCTACCATTGTGAGCGCGACTTTTGATTGCCTGGCGCGCACGTTTTTTTGAACCGGCGGAATTTGCCACGGTCTGGCTCCTTTAAGTTTGGATTAAAACGACACAGCACTCTGCTGCCTCGTGAAATTAATGTCAAGTATAAACTTTGAAATCTCGCGGCGGATTTTACCAGTTTTTAGCGCGGTCACAACCCTATTATACAAATATTAATCAAATGAGCGCATATAATTGGCTGCCTTGATGTGCCTGCAGGTGTTATTCTTGACAGATCTGTCCATTCGGTGTGTTGTAAACTGGTATGTCTGAAACAAATCCCACGTCAGGTAAAGCGCCTAAGTCTTTGTCTTTGTTACGTTCTGGTATCTTGGTATCTATTTGCACCTTTCTTTCTCGTATTTTAGGGTTGGTGAGAGACGCGGCATTGGCCTATGTTTTGGGCGCGAGCAGTAGTGCGGATGCTTTTTACGTAGCTTTTAAAATTCCTAACTTTTTTCGACGTTTATTTGCTGAAGGGGCGTTTGCTCAGGCGTTTGTTCCCGTTTTAAGCGATTATCGAGTAAAACAAGGTCAGGATGAGGTACGCGCTTTGGTGGCCGCGGTCTCTGGTTCTCTTACTTTGGTATTGTTGTGCGTGACAGCACTTTTTATGCTGTGCGCGCCGTGGATAGTGTATATTTTTGCGCCGGGCTTCTCTGGCGATGATCAGCAGCTGGCATTAACGGCTGACTTATTGGTGATTACCTTTCCGTATTTGTTGTTTATTTCTTTGACCGCTTTGGCTGGTGGGATTTTAAATGCACACGGTGAATATGCTGTCCCTGCGATTACCCCCATTTTTTTAAATGTATCCCTTATCGTGGCGACGCTTTTTTTTGCTCGCTCGGCAGCGCAGGCGGAAACGGCAGTAGCTTGGGGTGTGTTTTTTGCTGGACTGATACAGTTGATGTTCCAAATGCCATTTTTGGCCAGGCTCAAGTTGTTGCCTATGCCGACGCTAGGCTTTGGTCATCCTGGGGTAAAGCGTATTTTGATATTGATGGGACCGGCTTTATTTGGTGTCTCAGTAAGTCAAATTAATTTGTTGTTAGACACAGTCCTTGCGTCTTTTTTGCAAACGGGCAGTATTACTTGGTTATATTTGTCGGATCGCTTGTATGAGTTGCCGCTGGGGATTTTTGCTATTGCCATCAGTACGGTGATTCTACCGTCTTTGTCGCGTAGTTTTTCGAGCGGTGAGTCAACGTCTTTTGCTAGTACGTTAGATTGGGCGTTGCGAATTTTATTGCTGATTGCGGTTCCATCATCGCTGGCATTGTTTATGTTGGCTGAGCCTCTAATCGCGACGATTTTTTATCGGGGTGAGTTGACTGTGTTTGATGTACAGATGGCAGCGCAGAGTTTGCAGGCATACTCATTGGGGCTGGTATTTATGATGCTGATAAAAGTATTGGCGCCTGGCTATTATGCAAGACAGGATGTCAGAACGCCAGTCCGCATCGGCATCATTGCTATGGTATCAAATATGGTGCTGAATTTAATTTTAGTGTGGCCATTGGGGCATGTGGGTCTGGCCTTGGCGACTAGCCTGTCGGCGGCTTTAAACGCGTTCTTATTGTGGCGTGGCTTATATAAGCAAAAATACCATGTGTTTTCATTTCAATGGCGCCGCCTGTTGCGAATCTTGTTGGCCGCCACGTTGGCGTTGGGTGCATCTTTGTATGTTTTTCTTCAGCAGGGTTTGCTGTGGACGGAAATGGCGGATCTGGCTCGCATTGGTTTTACTTTACTGATCGTTGCGATCGGGGTTTTTGTGTATGTATTGGTGGCTGTTGCTATGGGGTTGCGTCCTTCTATGCTAAAGCATCAAGGGTAATTGGCGAATAGTTCAATTGCTTATGTAGCCAAACGGCCTTTAAATATCTTGCCCTTGTTCTAGCCTACCTTCATGGGTTTAACTGCTATATAATTATGGTTATTTTTTCAACGCTGAGAATCAGTGTTTTGTACGGGGTTCTATGGAGTTAATTCGCGGTATTCATAATATCCGTTCAAGGCATAAAAGTTGTGTGCTGACGATAGGAAATTTTGACGGTGTCCATCTAGGTCACAGTGCAATTTTAGCGCGCGTCAAAGCCCTGGCTAAGCAATACAATGCGCCCGCTGGAATAATGATTTTTGAGCCTCAGCCAAGGGAATTTTTTGCACCTGAGACGGCACCGGGGCGTATTAGTCGTTTACGCGATAAAATACAGTCTTTACAAGGTCAGGGCATTGATTATGTTCTTTGTATGCCGTTTAACCCTAAACTTCAGCAGTTAACGGCGAAAGCTTTTTGTCAGCAAATTTTGTTTGATGGTTTGTCCGTTAAGCATCTTGTGGTGGGCGATGATTTTCGATTTGGCTGCGATCGACAAGGTGACTTTGATTACCTGCGGGAGTTTGGCGTTGATCACCATTTTGACGTTGAAAACACCCCTTCAGTGTTGAACGCTTTGGGCGAACGCATTAGCAGCACCTTGCTAAGAGGCGTACTTGAACGTGGTGATGTTGCTGCAGCACAAATGAATATGGGGCACACGGTGACCTTAAGTGGTCGTGTAATACACGGTCAGCAACTAGGGCGCAAGTTAGGCTTTCCAACGGCTAATGTGCATCTTAAAGGTATTAAACCAGCGCTTTCTGGTGTGTATGCTGTGACCTTAACCGTTAATGGAGACTCCCATAATGGTGTGGCGAATATCGGTGTGCGCCCGACTGTTCAGGGTAAGACGCCTATATTAGAAGTACATATATTCGATTTTAATGGCGATCTTTATGACCTGTATGTGCAGGTAACTTTCTGTCACTTTATTAGGGCAGAGCGAAAAATGGCCAGCCTAGATGAGCTGGAAAAACAAATTCAATGTGATAAAGACGCGGCTTTGCGTTTCTTTGTCCAATCAGTGAACTGATTATCTTTGAGGATGAATCGATAAACCATGAGTGATTATAAACCGACACTGAACTTGCCTGATACAGACTTCCCAATGCGTGGCGACTTGGCAAAGCGTGAACCAGCAATGCTGAAGCATTGGCAGGATATGGGCTTATACCAGAAAGTACGTGATGTAAGTAAAGGCCGTAAATCTTTTATTCTTCATGATGGCCCTCCGTACGCAAATGGCAGTATTCACATTGGACACGCGGTTAATAAAATTCTCAAAGATATTATTGTTAAGTCTAAAACCGTCAGTGGCTTTGATGCGCCTTATATTCCAGGTTGGGACTGTCATGGTTTGCCAATTGAACACAAGGTCGAGCAGCTGATTGGTAAAGCGGGTACTAAGGTGTCGTTTAAAGAGTTTCGGGCTAAATGTCGTGAATACGCTTATACGCAAATCGAAGAGCAGAAAAAAGATTTCATCCGCTTGGGTATCATGGGAGATTGGGAAAATCCTTATCTGACGATGAATTTCAAGACGGAAGCAAACATTGTTCGAGCATTGGGTAAGATTGCTGAGAACGGTCATTTGGTCAAAGGCTTTAAGCCCGTTTACTGGAGTGTGGTGGGTGGTTCTGCGTTGGCGGAAGCCGAAGTGGAATATCAAGATAAAACGTCTTTGTCTTTGGATGTGCGCTATGCGCCACAAGATGAAGCGGCCTTGCTTGCTAAATTCTCTGATGTTGAGGGGGAAGGCAAGGTTTCTGTTGTTATCTGGACGACGACACCTTGGACGCTTCCAGCAAGCCAAGCGGTTTCTGTTCATCCAGAATTTAACTATGCGCTAGTTGAAGTGGATATGGGGCTAGGCAAAGAGCGTTTAATCGTTGCTGAAGACATGGTCGCAAGTGTGATGTCTCGCTACGGCGTGGCTGATTTCCGCATTGTTGGTCGTACCCTTGGTGCGGAACTGGCGGGTACTGTGTTGAACCATCCGTTCCTAGAACGTGATATTCCTATCATCTTGGGCGAGCATGTTACCACTGAAGCGGGTACGGGCTGCGTACATACTGCACCAGACCATGGCGTAGACGACTTTAACGTCGGTCGTGAAAATGGCATTGGTACGATTAATCTTGTGCAAGATAATGGTGTTTACTCTGATGCGGCTGGCGAATTTGCAGGCTTGCATGTTTATAAAGTGGATGACGCTGTGCTTGAAGCGCTGAATCGTAATAACGCTTTGGTGTGTGAGTCAAAGATTTTCCACAGTTATCCACATTGTTGGCGTACTAAAACACCTCTGATCTTCCGTGCGACACCTCAGTGGTTTATCAGCATGACTAAAGAAGGTTTGCTCGATTCAGCTAAGCATGCTGTTGAAGGTGTGAAGTGGGTGCCAAGCTGGGGACAAAACCGTATGGAAGGGATGTTGAATAACAGCCCGGATTGGTGTGTGTCCCGTCAGCGTACTTGGGGTGTGCCAATTGCTTTGTTTATCAACAAAGAGACTCAAGAGCTTCATCCTGAAACGCCACGTTTGATTGAAGAAGTGGCGAAGCGTATCGAAGTGGAAGGCATCGATGCTTGGTTTGAAATGGAAGCAGAGGCGTTGTTGGGTGCGGATGCTGAAAAATACAGTAAGGTAACGGACACGCTGGATGTATGGTTTGACTCTGGTGTAACGCATTATTCTGTTATCGATCAGCGCGATGAACTGAGCTTCCCGGCCGATTTGTACCTAGAGGGTTCGGATCAGCATCGTGGTTGGTTCCAGTCTTCATTGAAAACGTCTATTGCGATTCGTGGTGTGCCGCCATACAAGCAAGTGCTCACTCACGGTTTTACCGTTGATGGTGACGGTCGTAAGATGTCGAAGTCGTTGGGTAATGTGTTGTCACCACAGAAAGTCATGGATACCTTAGGCGCGGATATCATTCGTCTATGGGTCGCGGCGACTGATTACACTACAGAAATGACAGTCTCTGATGAAATTCTTAAGCGAGTCGCAGACTCTTATCGTCGCATCCGTAATACGGCACGTTTCATGATGGCGAACTTGAATGGCTTTAATCCAGCCACTGATATGGTGCCTTCAAGTGACATGATTGCGCTGGATCGTTGGATTGTGGATCGTGCGGCTTTACTTCAAAAAGAGTTGAATAAAGCCTATAACGAGTATCAATTTCATACAGTAAACCAGAAAATTCAGAATTTCTGTTCCGTGGATTTGGGTGGCTTTTATCTGGATGTTATTAAAGATCGTCAGTACACGACACAAAAAGACAGCTTAGCGCGTCGCTCAGCACAAACCGCGCTTTATCATGTGATGGAAGCGTTTTCTCGTTGGATTGCGCCTATCTTGAGTTTCACCGCTGATGAAATCTGGCAAACTCTTCCTGGTGAACGTGGTGAGTCAGTTTTCTTAGAAACATGGTACGAAGGGCTTGAAGAGTTATCTGGTGATGAACCAATGGGCCGTGAATTCTGGAGACAGGTTCTTGAAGCGAAAGTAGCGACAAATAAGGTATTAGAAGCGGCTCGTAGCGAAGGTAAGATGAAGGCGAGCTTAAGTGCTGAAATCACACTTTATTGTGATGATGCTTTGCAAGCAACATTGAACCGTCTAGGTGAAGAGCTGCGCTTTGTCTTAATTGCTTCTGACGTTAAGGTGTTGTCTTTGTCTCAAGCGAGTGATGATGCAGTGGCGACCGATCTTGAGGGGCTGAAGGTGCACGTTGAGCTGAGTAAATATACCAAGTGTGTGCGTTGCTGGCATCATCGTGAAGAAGTGGGTAAACGCGTAGCGCATCCTGAATTGTGTGATCGTTGTATCTCTAACCTGCCAGATGGAGAAGGTGAGCAGCGCCTATACGCCTAATGATGATGCATACAATGTGGAAACAGGTCCGGCGCTGGTGGGCGCTGGCCTTCGTCTTGTTCGTTTTAGATTGGGCGACAAAGCAAGCGATTGAGTCCAGTCTCTATTATGGTCAAGAAATTGCGGTTTTGCCGTTTTTTGATTTGACTTTGCGCTACAACACGGGGGCCGCTTTTAGTTTTCTTGCACAAGCAGGCGGCTGGCAGCGTTGGTTTTTTTCCGCTGTCGCATTGATGGTGTCAGTCGGTATCACTTGGCGTCTTGTTAAAATATCGAACACCAATCGGCTAGAGGCATTGGCGTTAAGTTTTGTGCTTGGTGGGGCGATTGGGAACTTATATGACAGGTTGGCCTACGGGCATGTTGTGGATTTTTTGCAGTTCCATTGGCAGCAGTCTTGGTATTTCCCTGCATTTAATGTTGCAGATAGTGCCATTACGATCGGTGTAATATTGATGCTACTAGAGAGTTTTGTGTCTAAAAAGCCAGAAGAGGTAAAAAAATGACCATAATTACTGCGCAGAGCCGCGTTACTCTGCATTTTGAACTGTCATTGGAAGACGGCCAGATCATAGATTCGAATTTCTCTAAAGCACCTGCCAGTTTTGTATTTGGTGATGGTAGCTTATTGCCTACCTTTGAAGAGGTTCTCTTAGGGATGAAAGTGGGCGATGAAGAGACTTTTGTCTTGCCGCCAGAGAAAGCGTTTGGCGCTCACAATGAAAGTAATATCCAACGCATGCCTCGCTCTCAGTTTGCGATGGATTTAGAAGAAGGCATGGTTGTTTCTTTTGCGGATATGAGTAAAAACGAATTGCCTGGCGTTATCGCGGATATTGGCGAAAAAGAAGTTGTGGTGGACTTTAATCACCCGCTTGCTGGTCGCTCCTTGACTTTTAGAGCGCATATTGTGGCGATCGAGGCGATAGCATGAGTTTTGCCATTCAACTTGCTAATCCACGCGGCTTTTGTGCGGGTGTTGATAGAGCCATAGATATCGTTAATCGTTGTTTGGATTTGTTTGAAGCACCTATCTATGTGCGTCACGAAGTAGTGCATAACAAGTTTGTCGTCGAGACGCTAAAGGCTCGAGGTGCGGTTTTTGTTGATGAATTGGATCAGGTGCCTGATGATCACATTGTGATCTTTAGTGCGCATGGTGTTTCTAAAGCAGTGCGAGATGAAGCGACGAATAGAGGCTTAAAAGTTTTTGATGCGACTTGTCCCTTGGTGACAAAAGTGCATCTTGAAGTGCTTCGTTATTCTCGTGATGGCATGGAATGTATTTTAATCGGCCATGATGGGCATCCGGAAGTAGAAGGAACCATGGGGCAATATGACGATCGTCAGGGTGGAGCTATTTATTTAGTAGAAAGCCCTGAAGATGTTGCAAGCCTTGTGGTTAAAAATCCAGAGCGCCTTGCTTTTGTGACGCAAACGACCTTATCCATGGATGATACATCAGTGGTTATTGACGCGTTACGTGCTCACTATCCTATGATTCGCGGCCCGAAAAAAGATGATATTTGCTATGCAACTCAGAATCGTCAAGATGCGGTCAAAACATTAGCCGAAGAATCGGAGTTGGTTCTTGTGGTGGGCTCTGTTAATAGCTCCAATTCTAATCGGCTGAAAGAGTTGGCTGAAAGAATGGGAGCAAAGGCACATCTAATAGACAGCGCAGAAGAAATTGATTCTGCGTGGTTACAAGGGGTGACTAGTGTTGGAGTCACCGCTGGAGCCTCAGCGCCTGAGGTACTGGTTAATGAAGTGATCGCTCGCTTAGTTGTAGAAGGTGGTAATACACCTCAAGAGCTAAAAGGCCGCGAAGAAAACGTTTCCTTTTCCATGCCCAAAGAGTTACGGATAATTGAGGTGTAACCTCGATTATCCAATTTAGTGACTTTAACGATCTTTTTTAAAATATTTTCAAAAAAAGGTTGCACAGAATTTTTTGGGATGTATTATACGCACCCACTGACACGGACAACG
>CAZBUC010000060.1:0-10541 GCA_964494965.1 uncultured Maribrevibacterium sp. | reverse complement strand
GGTAGTGTGGGAGATCCCATGTGAGAGTAGGTCGTCGTCAAGCTTTATATTAAGAGAAACCCCATCCTACTCAGTAGGGTGGGGTTTTTTCGTTCTGGCGGTTTAAAATCCTCTCTCACTCAAGACCTTCCCCTTGGTCGTCAATACGCTTGCGCCTGTTTCGCAGTCTCAACGCGTCAGCGCGAATCGACGACCAAGGGGAGAGGCTCTACCCAAGAGCCGAATGCGCTGTATTAGAGATCTCAGGACATCTGTGTGAATCGATGACTAACTAAGCGGAAGCGTTCTGCTCAAGAGCCGAATGTGCCGTATCTGCGACCTCTGTACAGTGCAGATCGAATGATAAGGTTGGTGCTTGAATAAGGGAGAAGTTTTTGGCTTTAAAGTGAATATTGAGGTTTATTAAGTACTACTCTGTTTAAAAGTATCGTTTGCTGTGAACTTTTTATAGGGGCGTTTGTCCGGGTTTTGAGCAAAAAAAGACCGGCTAAAGCCGGTCAAAGGTTCAGAGATAGTAAGGTGTGATTACTCCCAAGAACGAAGCAACGCGTCGTAGGAGATGGTAACACCTTGTGGTTTTTCATTAGCCAATTTTGGTTTTGGTGATCCTGGTTGTGCTAACCAATAGGCTTCATCACGTGGTTCATTCAGTTTTGGTCCACACAACGGCATAACATTAGCGCGCTCTAAACGTGCCATTATGGAGTCTTGTGCTGCGGCTAGACCATTCAAAGCTTCCTGTGGTGTTGCTTCACCACTAGCTGCTTGGGAAATGTACTGCCACCAAAGCTGAGCTAGCTTAGGATAGTCTGGAACGTTAATGCCAGTTGGTGTCCACTGTTTGCGTGCAGGTCCTTTATAAAACTCTACTAGTCCACCTAGCTTAGGTGCCGCTTCTGCCATTTCTGGAGAGTTGATGTCTGATTCACGAATAGGTGTTAGACCGACTAAGGTTTTCTTCAAAGATACGGTTTTAGACGTTGTAAACTGTGCATACAGCCAAGCTGCTAGGCGACGATCATCAGGCGTTGAGTTGAGGAAAGTCCAAGAACCTACGTCCTGGTAGCCTTTTTTCATGCCTTCTTCCCAGTATGGTCCAACTGGAGAAGGGGCCATACGCCATTTTGGTGTGCCGTCCTCATTCATAACAGGAAGGCCTGGAGACGTCATATCAGCAGTAAACGCGGTATACCAGAATATTTGCTGTGCTACGCCACCTTGTGCCGGTACAGGGCCAGATTCAGAGAAGGTCATACCTTGCGCTTCTGGTGGTGCATACTTACGCATCCAATCAACGTATTTAGTTGTTGCATACACAGCCGCAGGACCATTAGTTGCACCGCCACGAGATACACTAGAACCGACAGGTGAACAGGCATCTTTAATACGGATGCCCCACTCATCTACTGGTAAGCCATTTGGAAGACCTTTGTCGCCCATACCTGCCATTGAGAACCAAGCATCCGTGAAGCGCCAGCCAAGAGAAGGGTCTTTTTTACCATAATCCATGTGACCATAAATGCGCTTGCCGTCAATTGTTTTCACTTTATCAGTAAAGAACTCAGCAATATCTTCATACGCAGACCAGTTCACAGGCACGCCCAGCTCATAACCATATATTGATTTAAATTGCTCTTTTAAATCAGGACGAGCAAACCAATCGGCACGGAACCAGTAAAGGTTGGCAAACTGCTGTGTTGGTAGTTGATAAAGTTTGCCATCAGGCCCAGTTGTAAAATCAAGCCCTATAAAGTCAGCAAGATCCAGTGTTGGCAATGTGTATTCCATGCCATCGCCATTCATCATGTCTGAAATAGGAACAACTTTACCATAGCGGAAATGCGTACCAATTAAGTCGGAGTCATTAACGTAAGCATCATAGATGTTACGGCCAGATTGCATTTGCGTTTGTAGTTTTTCGACCACGTCACCTTCTTGGATCAAGTCATGAGTGACCTTAATTCCTGTGATTTCTTGGAAGGCTTTAGCCAAAACTTGCGATTCATACTGATGAGTTGTGAGTGTTTCTGATGCAACGTTGATTTCCATACCTCGGAATTTTTTCGCCGCTTCGGTAAACCATTGCATCTCTTCAAGTTGTTGTTGCTTGTTTAAAGTTGAAACACTGAACTCGGTGTCTACCCACTTTTTGGCAGCGTCTGAGTATGCGTCAGCCCATAACGTGGCCGAGTGCATCATGACAGCGAAGGGTAAGGCGGCGAGTGCAATTTTTTTCTTATTGTAGTGCATATAAAACCTCAACAAAGTTTAGTGAAATTTGGCATCCATGCCAGACAATCCATCGTTCCTATTGATTAGGGACGCTGACTAGCCCCAGCGCATTAAGATAATCATCCAAAGTACGCATAGGACAGTGGCCACCGCGATGTTCACATCTGTCAAAGCGACAAATGCAAGGTGGATAAAGGCACTGCTAAGCAGCCCTATAAAAAGACGATCGCCACGTGTTGTCGCGAGTGGCAAGAAGCCGCGTCGCTCAACACAAGGTGAAATAATCTGCCAAGCAGTCATACCGACAAGGATCACGGCAATGCCAGTAAAAAATAAAGCCGTAGGTAGAGTCCAAGACATCCAAGCCATAATAGTTCCCCTTATACTCGGCCAAGGGCAAAGCCCTTCGCGACGTGGTTACGAACAAAGTAAACGACCAACATGCCGGGTAAAATAGTCAGTACACCAGCGGCCGCTAGCAGCCCCCAGTCCATTCCTGACGCTGATACAGTACGTGTCATGATGGCGGCAATCGGTTTTGCATCGACGGAAGTCAGAGTGCGAGCAAGCAGCAATTCAACCCAAGAGAACATAAAGCAGAAGAAAGCCGTTACCCCAATACCGGAGCGAATCAGTGGAATAAAGATACGCACAAAGAATTTTGGAAAAGAATAGCCATCAATATACGCCGTTTCATCTATCTCGCGCGGTACGCCACTCATAAAACCTTCTAATATCCAGACCGCCAACGGCACCGTAAAGATACAATGTGCTAATGCAACCGCTATGTGAGTATCAAACAATCCCACTGATGAATAGAGTTGGAAGAAGGGCAACAAGAAAACCGCTGGCGGTGCCATACGATTCGACAGTAGCCAGAAGAACATGTGCTTATCGCCAATAAACTTATAACGACTAAACGCATAAGCAGCAGGCAATGCCACCAATAAGCTGATAACCATGTTCATGGTGACATAAAGGATGGAGTTGACATAACCCATGTACCAAGTGGAATCACTAAAGATCTTTGCATAGTTATCTAGAGTAAAATTCGCAGGAAAAAACGACAGTCCACTCAAAATTTCCGTATTGGTTTTAAAGGACATGTTGACCAACCAATAGATAGGCAACAAGAGTAAAATAAGATACAGAGTTAAACCTAATCGGCCACGTAGGGTGGCATTGCGAGCTTTGCGTTCTGCTCGGCTATAGACTGGAGCCTGCTCTTTTGTGCTAATTTCTTTGTGTGTTATAGGTGACGTTGAACGAGTCATAATCTTCTCCTACTTGTCTTTTTGCATGTTCATGATGGTGGTGTAGAACACCCAACACACGAGCAAGATGATTAAAAAGTAGACCAACGAGAATGCCGCAGCTGGCCCAATATCAAATTGACCAATAGCCTGCTGAACCAAAGATTGGCTGAGGAATGTTGTGGCTGTACCTGGCCCGCCGCCCGTTAATACAAATGGTTCTGTATAGATCATAAAAGAATCCATAAAGCGCAGTAGCACACCGATAATCAATACGTTCGCAAGCTTGGGTAACTGAATGTAGCGGAACACCGCCCAGCGAGACGCCTGATCGATACGCGCGGCTTGGTAGTACACTTCTGGAATAGAGCGAAGACCTGAGTAACACAGCAAAGCGATCAATGGAGTCCAATGCCATACGTCCATCAACACAACGGTTAACCAGGCATCGATAGGGTTAGAGGAATAGTTGTAGTCGATGCCAAGGCTTGTCATAAAAGCCCCGAACAAACCAATATCCGCACGACCAAAGATTTGCCAAATAGTACCCACTACGTTCCAAGGTATGAGTAATGGAATGGCGACCAAAATTAATGCTATCGATGCCCCACGTCCTTTTGTTGGCATCATTAAGGCAACGCAGATCCCCAGTGGCACTTCAATGAGCAAAATAGTGAAAGAGAAGATAAACTGACGTATCAGGGCTTCATGCAAACGGCTGTCTTGCATGACTTGTTCAAACCATTCTGTACCGACAAAGTAACGCGTATAAGGGTCGAAGATGTCCTGTACGGAATAGTTCACCACCGTCATAAGCGGGATAATGGCCGAAAAAGCCACAATAATAAAAACCGGTAAAACAAGGAACCACGCCTTGTTATTCTCAACTTTAATTTGCATGGTTGATCTCCTGCGCTTGATCGATAGCAGAATCGGTTAGGTCAACGAGGTATTCGTCCACATAAATCTTTGTCCATTGCTCGGGAAAGCTGACGTAGACTTGGCCGGAAGGAACGGGTTGGTCTTCACTAAGACGTGCTTTCATCATTTGCCCTTGAAAGAGGAAAGACAAAATCTTATAGGTACCCAAATCCTCAACATAATCCACGTCAACCGCAAAAGCATCACTGTTTTTGCCATCCCACACATGAACAAATTCAGGGCGAATGCCTACTTTGACTTTGCTTGCTCCCATGGCCTTTAAGCGCCCTAACATGGCGTCACTGACAGCGATTTCTTCTTTGCCAAAAATGAGCTTGTCCTGTTGGTCACGGTTTTCGAGTTTGGCTTCAAAGAAGTTCATGCCTGGGCTGCCAATGAAGTAGCCAACGAACGTGTGTGTGGGGTTTTCAAACAACTCTCGGGGTGTGCCAAATTGAACGATTTGGCCGTTGTACATGACCGCGATCTTGTCCGCAAAAGTGGAGGCCTCAAGCTGATCGTGGGTGACGTACACCATGGTGATATTAAACTGCTCATGGATTTGTTTTAGCTTACGGCGTAATTTCCACTTCAACTGAGGGTCGATGACGGTCAAAGGCTCGTCGAATAAAATCGCGGATACGTTGTCACGCACTAGCCCGCGTCCCATGGAGACTTTTTGCTTTTGGTCGGCTGACAGGCCCTTTGCTTTACGCTTCAGTTGGTCTGATAGCTCTAAGATTTCAGCCACTTCATGGACTTTTGACTTGATCTTATGCTCGGGCACGCCAATATTGCGCAGCGGAAAGGCCAGGTTGTCAAACACCGTCATGGTGTCGTAAATCACTGGGAATTGGAAAACCTGGGCAATGTTACGCTCTTCTGGCTTAAGCTCATTGACTCGTTTGCCGTCAAATAAGACCTCTCCATTAGAGGGTTTTAGTAAGCCAGAAATAATGTTTAGTAATGTGGATTTTCCGCAGCCAGAAGGGCCAAGCAGAGCAAAGGCACCGCCTTGCTCCCATACATGAGTCATTTCACGAATGGCATAGTCTTCCGGTTTGGTTGGGTTTTCTGTGTAAGTATGCGCAAGGGCATTTAATGTGATAGAAGCCATGATTACTGATCCCTCATGCGAGCTGGGGAATGCACCATCTTGCCTTGCGCGTCAAAGGCATAGAGTTTGTGCGTCGGGAAGTAGACCTTGATTTCTTGATCCACGTGATACGCGTGAACACCAGAAAGGTGAAGTACCAGATCAAAATGAGGGTTGTGTACGTGCAGAAAGGTTTCTGAGCCACTTATTTCAGCCAGATCGACACGTACAGGTAGTTCTAAATCGTCATCCGCATGAGGGACTAACCCAATATGAGATGCACGAACACCGAATTGATATTCACCTGGGCTCAAACCACGTAAGTCACTGTTTAAGCGAAAATGCACTGTTTCGTCAAAGGTCACTTCTTCTTCACTGACCCGACCTTTCACAATGTTAATAGGGGGTTCAGAAAACATCTCAGCGGTAACAATGTTTTTTGGTTGGTGATAAACCAAAGCGGTTGGCCCCATCTGCAATAAACGACCTTCGTTTAATACTGCGGTGTTGCCTCCGAGTGCGAGTGCCTCGTTGGGTTCGGTGGTGGCGTATACTGCGATGCAGTTACGGATTTTAAAAAGCGCACGCAGTTCTTGTCTTAGCTCTTCGCGTAACTTGTAATCTAAGTTAACCAAGGGTTCATCAAATAAGACTATTTGAGAATCTTTCACGAGCGCTCGCGCCATAGCGGTTCTTTGTTGCTGTCCACCAGAAAGTTGTAACGGCAGACGATCAAGAAAAGGATCAATGCGCAACATGGTGGCGGTTTCACGAACACGACGATCGACTTCTTTCTCGTCCATGGCCGCAAGGCGCAATGGAGACGCGATGTTTTCGTAAACACTAAGATTGGGGTAATTAATGAATTGTTGGTAAACCATAGAAATATTGCGTTCACGCACTGGCACACCAGTGACATCTACGCCATTCATGATGATTTTACCTTTGGTTGGCTTATCTAGACCAGCCATGAGTCGCATCAGCGTTGTTTTACCGGATAGGGTTCGACCCAGTAATACATTGAAAGAGCCGGGTTCGAGGGTAAGGTTAACATCATCGATCCAGGTTTCACCTTCAACAACGCGCGATACATTCTGCAGCGTCAAAGACATTGTAAGTACCTTTTTGTTGTTATTGTTTTTTTTAGTGCAAGGCTTTCCTGTTTGAAAAAAGCAAAAGCGAACGCACCAACACAGTTCAGTACATTACAATATGCATGCCAAATGAAATAATCACGTTTAAATTTCTTTTAAACTACTGATTTATATCTATTTAATTAAATTGTTAAGACGTTCTTAAGGTTTTTCACTTTTGAAAAAAGACTGTTCAGGAGTGTTCAAAGTGTTTACAGTAGAACAATAGTGATGAACATTTTATGCACAGTCTTGTGAATATTTGAATATTGGCTGTGCTGGAGTTAATAATGCAAGACGATAATAAGAAACGTCACCAAGAAGAAAAAGCTGGTAGCCGTTCTCAGATGTTTGAAGCACCTGCATCTCAAACCCACAAAGAACGCATCGAAGCCTCCTGGTATCGTTGTGAGCAGTTTGGCTTGAACCACACCAGTCGTCCTGATTTTGCGACCTTACCCAAAGGGACATTTAGTGACTTAGTTGAACAACATCGAAGCCTGCTTGAAACCACAGAAAACGAAGTATTGCCTTACTATGAAAATATCTTAAGCAATTCTGCGTGCATGATTGTGTTAGCTGATCGGCAAGGTCATGTGCTAAATACCTGGGGCCAGCCTAGGTTTGGCAGTGGTGCCTCACATGGTTTAGTCAGTGGAAATCAATGGAGCGAAGCCGGTGCGGGCACGAACGCCATAGGCACCGCATTGATCACGGGACAAGCCATTCAAGTTGGGCGTGATGAGCATTATTTGCGTGCTAATCGTTTCATGGTGGGTTCGGCCTCGCCTATCTACAATACCAAAAATGATTTAGTGGGTGTGCTGGATATTTCCTCAGATGCTTATCTTCCTCAAGATCACACTTTTGGAATGGTGAAGCTCATGTCGTTGAGTGTGGAAAATCGACTGATCTTTTCCGCCTTTCAGCAAGAACATTTTATTCTCAGCTTTAATACCAATGTGGTCAGTTTGGACAGTCATTGGTCCGGTATTTTGGTGCTTGACGAAAACGGCACCATAGTATCCGCAAACCGTCGAGCAGAAGTGGTCTTGGCCCGCGACCTAGCTTTACTCAATGTCAATCAAGTCTTTGACATTGAAATGCGAGAAATAAAACATCACCCATTTAATTTGCCGATGAAGCTGGTTGCTATGGGGCGATATCAATTTTATGTCAAAGTCATCCCGCCAATTCAACAAATTATGCGAGTGCCGGATTTTCGTAGTCGAGCCGAGTATGTCCCCCCTTTGTCTGCGGGGCTTGTCGATGCCCAACAGACAAGGCCGTTGAATGAGCAGAAACCATTAGCGTCCCACCTGCCAATGGAGGATGTGCCAGACAATGTGATTCCGCTGGATCAACTTGAACATGGTGACGAGCGAGTTGCGCGCTTAGTGCGTCAAGCCCATAAGATTATGGAAAAGGACATTCCGATTCTCATTCATGGGGAAACCGGGGCGGGCAAAGAGATTTTTGTACGCAGTTTGCACTATCACAGTTCTCGTGCCAAAGAGATGCTGGTGGCGGTGAATTGCGCGGCCATTCCAGCTGAGTTGGTAGAGTCTGAACTTTTTGGTTACGAAAAAGGCGCATTTACTGGTGCACAAAACAGAGGCTCGATTGGCTTAATTCGTCGTGCTCATCGTGGTACCTTGTTTCTGGACGAAATCGGTGAAATGCCGATGGCGGTACAGTCGCGTTTATTGCGTGTTTTACAAGAAAGAGTCGTCACTCCACTAGGCTCTACTGAAACGTATCCAGTCGACATCAAGTTGATTTCCGCCACTAACCGCACCTTAAAAGACGAAGTGAAAGAAGGCCGTTTCCGTCAAGATTTGTATTATCGAATTTCGGGTTTGAACATAGAATTGCCCGCCTTGCGTGAGCGCGCTGACAAAGCAGAATTGATTCAATACCTACACAATCGCTTGCGTAAAGAAGAGCCCGGCCCCGCTTTGTCACCAGACATGTTAGAGCTATTGGTCAGACACCCTTGGCCGGGTAACATGCGACAGCTCGTCCACGTACTAAAAGTTGGCATGGCCATGGCGGATGAAGAAATACTGGAAGAATGGCACTTACCCGATGATTTCTTTGATGATCTGGAGGCCGCGGCTTTTGACCAAACCGAACCTGACAGTGTTGGGCAAGATGAGCCGCTGGAGCGGTTGATTCCACGCTTGTTGCACGACTTTAAAGGCAACATATCACAAACCGCCAAAGCGGCTGGCGTCAGTCGTAATACGGTTTATAAATACGCGAAAACAAAAGAAAACGATGCCTAAGATGGAATGCAACCTTGCTTTCCATCATCTTCTTCGGCTCTTGAGCCAACCCCAAGAAACCTTTTTGCCCTCAATGATGAAGATAATTCATCTTAATTAAATTTAATTCATTTCCATTCATGTTTTTGGTTGCGTATAACGGTACTCACATATTAGTGAGGCTGATCGCCATCAATCAAAAACTGGCAAGTGAGAGCAAGGAATAGATCCCTATTTCACTTCAGAAAATAGGATACCAGATCACCATGAGCAACGATTTTACCTTTACCATTAAGAGCATTTGCTTCGATGAAAGCTACCGCCCTTCAGACAACACTCGCATCACAACCAACTTTGCGAATTTGGCTAGGGGAGAGAGACGACAAGAGAATTTACGCGATGCATTAAGGATGATTAACAATCGTTTTAATGCTTTGGCGCATTGGGATAATCCCAAGGGAGAGCGTTATTCTGTTGAGCTGGACATTATTTCGGTCGATGTCGATATCGAAGGAAAGGGCCAGTCCTTCCCGACCATTGAAATCTTGCAGACCAATATTTTTGATCACCACGCTGAGCAGCGTATCGAGGGTATTGTAGGAAACAATTTCTCTTCTTATGTGCGTGATTATGACTTCAGCGTCTTATTGCCAAACCATAATAAAGACCAGACGACGTTTAGCATTCCGGATAACTTTGGTGATCTACATGGCAAGCTGTTTAGAAGCTTTATAAGGTCAGACAGTTTTAAAGAAAAATTTACCAAGCCGCCGGTAATCTGCCTAAGTGTTTCAGACAATAAAACTTACCAGCGTACGGGAAATCAGCATCCAGTACTGGGAATTGAATATCAACCAAATAGTACTTCTTTGACCGAGCAATATTTTCAGAAGATGGGCTTACAGGTTCGTTATTTTATGCCTGCCAACAGTGTTGCGCCGCTGGCGTTTTATTTTGTGGGGGACTTGCTTAACGATTACAGCAATCTTGAGCTGATTGGCACCATCAGTACGATGGAAACCTTTCAGAAAATCTACCGACCAGAAATTTACAACGCCAATACGGTTGCTGGGAAATGTTATCAGCCAAATTTAAAAAACTCGGATTATTCATTAACACAGATTGTTTATGACCGTGAAGAACGCAGTCAATTGGCGAGTGAACAAGGCAAATTTGCTGAGCAGCATTTTATAAAGCCATACCAAAGGGTACTTGAGCTGTGGTCTGCTAATTATGCATAAACGCTAGTATCCATGGCGACTTGGTCAATATTACATTTAATAGACGGTATTTTTATTATGACAACAGTGACGAATAACACACTTCTACCCACGTCAACAGCAGGCAGCTTGCCTAAACCTTCTTGGCTTGCAGAGCCAGAAACCCTTTGGTCGCCTTGGAAATTAGAAGGTGATCAACTCATTGATGGCAAACAGGATGCGTTGCGTATCTCATTGCAAGAGCAACAACAAGCGGGCATTGATATTGTTAGTGATGGTGAACAAACGCGCCAACACTTCGTTACCACCTTTATTGAACACCTCAGCGGTGTGGATTTTGAGAACCGTCAGACAGTAAGAATTCGCGATCGCTATGATGCGAGCGTGCCCACGGTCGTTGGCCCTGTTAGCCGCATCAA
>CAZBUC010000059.1:0-10561 GCA_964494965.1 uncultured Maribrevibacterium sp. | reverse complement strand
CGTGACCCAGCACCAACGAAAGCCGCGCTTTTAAAAGCCACTGTCGAACCTTATTTCATCCCTGAAAGCACGTCGTTGAATACCGTTTTGCTAAATTTCCAAAATGATCACCAACAAATGGGTATCGTTGTGGATGAATATGGCGATGTGCAAGGCATTGCCGCCCTAGAAGACGTACTGGAAGAAATTGTTGGTGAGTTTACACCTCCTACAATGGACGAAGAGGAAGAAATCCAAACCTTAGAAGATGGCTCTTTCAGAATTGAAGGGACAACCCATATTCGTGAAATCAACAAAACATTAAACTGGCATCTACCTACAGACGGTCCAAAAACCCTGAACGGCCTTATCATTGAAACCTTGGAGTTCATCCCAGAACACCCAATTAGCTTATGGGTTGGTCACTACATGATAGAAATTCAGGAAATTGAAGACAAAGTTGTCAAATACGCCAAACTTCAACTGAAGCGTTAAAGGAGAGACCAATGAGATACTGCCCACAATGTGGTCATACAGTGAACATGGTCATTCCTGCAGGCGACAACCGCATCAGACCAGTATGCCCAAGCTGTGACTATATCGATTACGATAACCCAAGGCTGATCACAGGCACCATTCCTCTGTATGAAGGCAAAATATTACTTTGTCGCCGAAATATTGAGCCACGCCTTGGCTTCTGGACATTGCCGGCAGGCTTCATGGAGAATCAAGAAACCACCATCGAAGGCGCTCTTCGAGAAACGCTCGAAGAAAGCGGCTCCAAAGCCATATGCAAACAAGCCTTTAGCATGATCAGCATCCCAAGAATCAATCAAGTGCATTTGTATTACCTTGCCGAATTGGAAAAAGACGATTTTCATCCGACAGAGGAAAGCTCAGAAGTAGCACTGTTTGAACTAACCGATATCCCGTGGGATGAACTGGCCTTCAGCAGTGTTAGCAAAACACTTGAGCTGTTTATTGAAGATCACAAAACAGGTCAGTATGGCTTTCACGAAGACACCATTCACTTTAATTCGGCCTCGTAACACAAAAAAACCTTACGAGTCGCCTTCTTTCACCAAAGACTTTGTTGCTCTTGGACCTGAGGAAGCCACATTTTAGGTTGGTGATTTGGGTGTAATGCCTGAACTTTTTCATCTAATCGAGCCGCCAGTGTTGGCGCCGCCACATTATCAGACGAGTGAACAAATACGCTCGGTGTTAGACCAGCCCGACACCATTGCGATAATTTAGCGGCCCACTGATCGAGCCATGGTTCATTAAGCGAAAGATCAGGATGCCCAATAAAACGCACCACCGGATGCGCACCAGTCGCAACTGGATGACAAGGCACCCTGGGCTTTTTACTCTGCGCATCAAGCAAGCTGTCACAATAAGCAGGCGTTGAAAATATCGGCCTTGAATCCATCACCACACGATTCAAGCCGCGCACTGATAAAGCCGATAAAAAGCTTGCCTCTGTCTCACTTTTGTCAAAATACGCTAAATGACGCACCTCCACCGACAAGGGAGCAGATAAAGTCCACATATCACACAGCGCCAAAATCTGCTCCAAAGCGCGCTCATCGCACGCTGCAGGAAATTGCAGCATGGTTGGACCTAGCTTGTCTTGCAGCAGCTGTAAAGACGACATAAAAGCCAACCAGTCTTGCTTCACATCCATCCAAGGACGCTCCGCCAAACGGTGAGTGACCGCATGAGGAGCCTTGAAACTGAACGCAAAGTCACACCCTACCGCGTTATACCAACGCAACATTTGACTTTGCTCAACACGTGTATAAAAGGTACTGCCCACCTCAACGGTCGAAAACACCTCAGCATAACGCGCAATTCTTTGCGATGCTGGCAACGACACCGGATACAACCAATTTATCCATTGAGGATGCTGCCATTGCGCCATACCGTATCGAATCATGGCGCTGGCATTTGTCGATATTCAATAGCATCAATCACGTAGGCTTTTTCGCCACTTTCTAATCGAATAATGACTTCATCCCCTTCTTGCTTTTTCATCAATGCGCGAGCAACGGGTGAATCAATACTGATATAAGCATGGTGATGATCTAGCTCATCAGGACCAACTATTCGATACTGCTTCAGTTCGCCATTTTCGTCTTCCAATGTTACCCAAGCCCCAAAAAACACTCTTGTTTGATCAATTGGAAACCTATCAACCACAGTACAAATATCTAACCGCTTTTCCAAATAGCGCACTCGCCTGTCTATCTCTCGCAACTGTTTTTTTCCGTAAATGTATTCTGCATTTTCAGAACGATCCCCTTGAGCCGCCGCCTCTCGCACAGTCTCGGTAACTGCTGGACGCTTCTCCTTCCAGAGGTACTTAAGTTCAGCCAATAAAGCTTGAGCACCTTCTTGGGTAATATAAGCGGATTTTGGTGGCGAAGGTGGACGATATCGACTCATAAAAAAACCTTTTATCCTGTACTAATAACAGCCCAGTAAGGCACTAATAAAAATGCCGCCAACATATTATTGGCGGCATTTGACATAACAAAAAAATTAAAAGTTACGATTCTTGTTTGTGAACATGCACGTCCATTTGCGGATAAGGGATACCAACTCCCCTCTCATCAAAGGTATATTTGATTTTTTCCAACAAATCCGCACGCACCGTCCAATAATCGCCGGAAGCTACCCAAGGACGCAAAAAGAAATTCACTGAGCTGTCTGCCAATTCAGACACAGCAATCAGACAACTCGGCTCTTTTAAAATCCGCTCGTCCGCGTCGACTATTTCTTGCATTATTTGTTTTGCTAAACGAATGTCCGCGTCATAGCTGATACCAATTACCAAGTCTAGACGTCGCGTTGACTCTCGTGAAAAGTTCACAATAGAGCCATCCATCACCGCGGAGTTTGGCACTATGATCACTCGATTATCCGGCGTTTTAAGGTAAGTGTGGAACAATTCAATACGATGTACCGTTCCCATTTGACCGCCCGCATCAATAAAATCACCGGAGCGAAAAGGGCGCAAAAGAATGATCAGCACACCCGAAGCAAAATTAGATAACGAACCTTGCAAAGCAAGACCTACCGCCAAACCAGCCGCACCAAGAATGGCAATAAATGACGTGGTTTGCACTCCAATTTGACCCAGGGCCATCAACACAACACCAGCAAACATTAAAGCGTATAGGATGCTTGATGCGAACCCCGCTACAGCCTGATCCACTGACGCTTTTAACAAGCGTTTTTCACACCATTGCGATACCTTCGACGCGATAAGTTTACCTACGAAGAAAACCACAAGACCAACCACTAGATTAACCATATTATCGATTAACCATGGTGTCCATTCGGATCCCATTTCAAGAAATGCCTTTATATCATTCATATTGTCCGAATCCTGCCCTATTCCATTTTAAGAGTGTTAGATTAAAAAATCTGACTTATGCTGCCACTCATCGAGCAATTTTTCCAGCTCAGAAATGCCTTTCTTACTAAAAGTAACACAAGGTCGGCCTTCGACTAGGCGGGTTCCTTTTACTTCGAATTCATCGATCAACACACATTGCTCACGCAAACCGTCCAATTCCTCATTATCCAAAATGCTTATGCCAATAAAAGTGTGCCATTCATGCTCAGGCAACACGCCATTTACCGCTTTCTTCATCAGGTTGACACATTGAGATTGTGTCATTTTACGGTAAGGCAACCTGGATTTGTGGCGAATAAAAAAGAACATCAAAATAATAAGAAGCAGGAAGCAAAATACGACTGAAACAAGCACGTTAATCATAGTGATTAGAATGAGTAGCTCATCAATGACGATTTAGCTCGTAACAGATGTTCAGCATGCTCCTGCTCATAGGTTTGCATCTCTTTGAGGAATTTGTCTTTTGCTGACTTAGGCAGATCTTTCCACTGTTCATGAGTCGGAATATGAGCCGTCTTTTCTGTCATTACATAGAATGCTGAAATATCCTCATGGTCCGCCAAATCCACACCAAGCTGATCCAACAAATGCTTGATGCGAATGCTTGCTTCAACCCAGTTAAGTTCATTTGATCCCGCCGCCATGAGCAAAACGCGAATACTGTCCACTCTTTTCTGACGCTCTTCCTCATAACGCGCTTCGCCAGCACGAATCTTTTCTTCCCGAACTTGGCTTAATTTGAGCTGTTGACGAATAAACCAAAGTGAGATGGCAATCACAACGAGCGAGCAAAGCATAGCAATTAAAAACGCGTCAAAAGACATAAAGAACCCAATCCAATCCATAAAAAGAAAAACACTAACACCAATGCCTTGCTTGAAAACGGCACAAAAAAACTTAGCTTAATGTGCTGTTTAACCAACCAGAAATATCCTGTATTTGATCAGGGCAAACTGAATGAGGCATCTCGTAAGACTGGTACGATACTCGGTAACCTTTGGATGACAAAAGATCTCTTGCTTGAATACCTAAAACAGGAGCAACGACAGGATCCTGTGAACCATGATGAATCAAAAACGGTGTTTTTCCATTCGCACAAGCGTCGGCGCCTAATACTTGATCGCCGTTCACTAAATACGTTGAAAGTGCGAGCACTCCAGCCAAAACATGCTGAGTTCTGAGGGCGACTTGATAAGCAATCACACCGCCTTGGGAAAAGCCCGCCAACACAATTCGGTTGGCAGCAATGCCTTTATCAATCTGATCCTGTATTAACAGCTCAACCTGACGACAAGACTCATCAATGTTGGCCATATCCACTTTTCGCTCTAACGTCATCTCAAAAATATCGTACCAAGCCCGCATTGACATACCGCCGTTGATCGTTACGGGGCGCTTGGGAGCATGGGGAAACACAAAACGCACACTCAACTCTGGCGACAAGGACAACATCGGCACTAGTGACTCAAAATCATGCCCATCAGACCCCAAACCGTGCAACCAGATCACGACGGCATCAGGCTGCTTGCTCGTTTCTACCAAAACAGATGGCAATAATTCACTCATGTATATTCTCCAACAAAATAGGCTATCGCACTGTGCCATAGCCTACCATATTGCCAATTTTCACTCGACATTCCTTTTTAAGATAAAAGGGGGATTAATGTTCAGCGGGAAAACGTATACCCAAAACACCTTGTTGATGATCCAACGAAAACAACACATCCGCTTTCTCAGGCATCACAGCTAACATATGCCGTGTGAGTCGTTCGTAGTACTGCATAAACTGCTTTAGCTCATCACTGGACATCACTTTTAAGTCTATTGTGTCCAATAAAATGCCATGTATGTCATTAAGATGACTTTCTAGTAAGCGCTCTTGCTTATTCCGCCAATGATAAACCACCTCATAATCAGGCGCTTGCATCCACGTCATCAAATCGATTCTAGAAAACAAGGATTGATAACGACCTGTTAATTGCTGATTAATAGCATGGCGCCACTGTCCATCTTTATCCATGTTAGCCTCAAGGCCATTGACAGCATCCATAAGGTCGCCATCCATTGGCGGTGCCCCAACACACCAACCCTCAAACAATACAAGGTCGACAGGGCCTTGCACTTCTTGCCACAAATGCACAGGTTTACGTTCATCAGTCGACTTGTCAAAACAAGGAAACTTCATCACCTCCCCCTCTTTTAACTGTTTTAAACGGTCGAACAGCATCAGAGCAAGGTCAACATCGTGTGTTCCAGGCACACCCCGCACGGAAAATAAATCGTGCGTTTGTTTAGCAAACTTCAGTCTGTCATGACGAGTGCTGTACAAATCATCTAAGCTGAGCACGATACATTTCAAATCGAAACCTTTCGTCAAGATACGACTGATTACGTGACAAAATGTGGTTTTACCGCAACCTTGCGCACCGCCAACCCCAACAACTAAAGGACCGCGACCCGCTCTGGCTTTTTGATTTAACCAAGCCGAAAAGGGCAAATACACACTATCTAATTGATCAACAAGTGATGTATCGGCGTACAAACGACTCAGCGTCTGTTCAACTTCAAAACGCAGCCGCTGCGACAGCAGTCCAGAAGCCTCGATACTGGTCTTATTAACATTACTTTGCAGTTTATACATATCAACCACCTCCGTATTACTCACCGATTAAGTGTAGCCAATCATAGAAATAGTGGTTATTTTTTATACAAAGCAATTTAAAAAAACAAAACCTTAACAATCGCACTAGGTGGATAAGGGTAAAACCAGCTGACGAGGCTCAATCGATGACAAACGAAACCCCACACCAATAAGACGCACTGGACGGCTGTAGCGCTCAAAAGCTTGTTTTAGCAAAATGGAAAAAATCTCATCGGACCGCGGCGCTTTAATAGACTGCTCTATCGTAGTCTGTTTAAAATCATCAAACTTAACTTTAAGGTAATATTTACTCAGTTGAGACTCTAACCCCCTTCCCGCCATGCGTTTTTTTAGGTCGACCAGTAACATTGGCAAAACCATTTGACACGCTTGCAAGTCGGGTAAATCCTTTGAAAAGGTATGTTCTACAGAAAGACTTTTTCTCTCCCTGGACACCATGACAGGACGATCATCAATACCCAGTGCGAACTGCGACAAACGGAACGCCATACTGCCAAAATTTTTCTGTAAAACAGCAAAATCCAGTTGTTGTAAATCCGCACAAGTAAAAACACCCAAAGCGGCTAGTTTTTCTTGGGCAACACGACCAATCCCAGAAATAAATTTAACGGGCACTGTCGAAACAAATGCAAACTGCTTTTCTGGCGTTATAGCGGTTAAACCGTCTGGTTTTTCCCAATCACTGGCCACTTTTGCAAGAAATTTATTTGTGGCGACCCCTGCAGACACGGTTATACCAATCTTGTTCACTATCTGCGACCGAATGTCTTGAGCAATGCGTGTGGCACTCCCCTCGAAGAAAGTCGATCCAGTCACATCAAGGTACGCTTCATCGAGGGACAAAGGCTCAATCACGTCGGTAAATTGGCGAAAAACACGATGCATCTGGGCCGACGCTTCACGGTATTTATGCATATTACCGGGCAGCACACGCAAAGACGGGCATAAACGCTTTGCCACTGACGTCGGCATAGCAGAACGAACACCGTACTCACGCGCCACATAATTCGCCGTCGACAACACCCCTCGCGCACTTTCTGACCCACCAATCGCAATGGGAAGGTCCCGTAAGCTCGGATCATCACGCATTTCGATCGCCGCATAGAAACAATCAGCATCAATGTGGATTATCTTGCGATTCAATGACATAACACTCGACATTTCATTCAGTTAACATGGAAATAAGCACAGTATAACGCACTGCTCCTACACCAAAACATGCAGTAAAGCACCTTCTGGAGCCGTGTGATATAAAAGGAAACAGGATTTGCTTCCTTTGCAATGTGACTATTTACTTCAAAATTCACCTTTTAAATCAAATTACTGATAAAAAACCAAGAAAAAGCGCATTTTGAGACGACCAAACATGGACGCTGCAACGTAAAATGGTTTACATTTTGCGCATACTTTATTGTTGCTATTCGAATAAATGAGCTGTTTTACGGATGTGGCCACTGTATCATCATGGCCTACATAAACATCAAACACTTTTCTTGCAACACTTATAACAGCATGGAAACATACAAAGGGCACTACCATGACACCACTAATTCGCACCCTTCTACTTGCCATCGGCGCTGTAACGCTAGTGGGTTGTCAAAACCTAGGAGGGCAGAATGCGTCAGGGGAACCATGCACCAGCGTCGCCCCCTGTAACGGCAACAGTATTAGCGGCGGTAACGGTTCTTCAGCACAAAACAACCAAACGGGTGCCCTCAACGCGAACAACAGCATAGCCGTTATCAAGCAAGAACCTATTGTGGTGACCGCAACAGGCTATGCCGCTATGATGACAAGCAAACGCCTAACCAAATCTCAAGCCAGAATAATGACACTGCGCAGTTCAATGCTAGATGCTTACCGAAATCTTTCGGAACGAGTTTATGGTTTGAAAATCGATGGCTCCAGCTCTCTTAGTAACATGGTTATGCAAAATGATGAATTAAGAACCTACGTCGATGCCTATCTTGTGGGCGCCAAAGTCGTGTCACAGCGAGAGCACGAAGACGGCACCTTCGAAACCGTAGTCGAAATGGCTTTACAGGAAAACTTCCGTCAGTGCTTGGGATCAAACAACATCCAATCTGATCCAAATTGCCGAATTCAACCTGGATACCGTGCTATAAACGTAGAAAACGCCACACCAACCACCAATTTTTACAGTATTGAATAAGTTTTCTTTATGATTGTTCGCTCATTTTTTGTTGTTTCTTTGTTTTTATTTTCTGCGTTCTCGCTTGCGAGAAGTGTGGATGCTGTGGGCGAAGCAGTTATTTACAATAACGATATCGCAGATGCTCGCTACAGAGCGACTCAACAAGCGATTAAACAAGCTGTTTTGGAATCCGGTTCAAGAGTCAACATCAAGGATGAATTATACAACGGCGAACTCGACTCCAACTTAGAAATTCGCAGTTCCGGATACGTACAAAAGGCACGCGTTTTATCTGAAGAACAAAACGGTGACTTCCTCAAAGTCATTGCTCGAGTGGAAGTCACCCCAGACTCACAGTGCAGCTCTGGCCCCACAAGCTACTACAAAAAAACGGTAGGGGTGACTGGGTTTGAACTACAAGTACCTCAGCAAGCCAGACTGGGGGAGTTGAGCAACATTTCACGTGAACTCCCGAAACACCTGGCAGAAGAAATAAATCGACAGGGCTACCTTAGAGCACTGACAGCGACCAATGTGGCTATCTACCCAGATCTCATCAATGCTCCCTCGTCTACTAACTATGACGGCTCCCTCACGAACGTGACACGCATCAGTGAGCAACTTGGCGTGCAATATATTGTCAGTGGCGTCATCAGAGACATCAGCGAAATCTACTTAAGATATCCCAATGACAGAGACATCAAAGAGGCCGAAGAAGAAGGCATAGATAAAGAAAGAAAGTTTGTGGTCGATATATACATCTATGATGGCTTTAGCGGTGCGCTTTTGTTTGAACACAGATACAATGAGATTGGCAACTGGGACATTTCAGATCACGCAAGAGTTGGGTTTGGTGGCGCAAGGTTTTGGACCATTCATTATGGTAAAGTCGTACAGCAAGCATTAAAGCAAAGCTCGATTGACATCAGTGAGCAGCTGCGATGTCAGCCTTTTATTGCCAATATTTTTCGCACAGAGAACAATAGAATACATATTTCAGCTGGATCATTAGCCGGGATTAAACAGGGCGATAAATTCAATATCTATCGTCGATATGAAGTGTACAATCAGCTTCAGTCTGCTCAAACCCAGCTGAATAATGCCAATATCAGTGTTACAATTAAGCAAGTACAACCCAACTTCTCTGTTGGTGAGCTCGTTGTAGATTCCCGCATTTTAAACGTGCAGCAACAAGATGTCGTGATTGCTTGGTAATAACAAAACAGAACGTCAGTAATTGACGAATTACATTTAGGATAAACGCAATGAATAATGAGTTACTTCACCACCTAGAACAACGCATCAACGAAGCCGTTGAAGAGATTGGCTCGCTGCGTAAGCGAATTTCTGAGCTTGAAATGCAAAACTATGAATTAAGTGAAGAAAAGAGTGAAATGGAATCAACACTAAATCAAACAAGAGAACAGCAGTCAAACTGGGAATCTTCTTTGTCTCAAATGCTGAACCGCTTAAATCAAATGGATAACAAGCAATGAAACCCCTTTTACTTGCAGCTTTAGTACTAATGAGTGTAAACGCATCAGCTGAAGGTCAAATTGCGAGTTTAGTGAATTTTGAATCGGCAGCGGCTCGACCAAATGGTTCTGACAGTCGGAGCAACATTACCTCCATCTTTAGTACATCGATGGAGTACACCCTGCCAGAAAACATCTCATTCTATGGTGGGTTTTCTTTTGTTTTAGGGGAAAAGTTTGAAAGTGCGGTGACCTTGGGCTCACGCTTTTACAGCGCCACACCAGCATTTCAATTGCTTCCAGGTATACCGATGTGGTCTTTTCTAGGAGGGGGCGTATCCTTCTTAGAAGACACGGTATATTACCCAGAGGCTGGGTTCCGCATTGCAACATCAGACTCTTCGCGCCTTGATGTTTTTATAAAAATTCTTAACAGCAGCAACGATACCTACGATAAGCATGTGATGATTGGTGCCGGATTGACGTTTTAATCATAATGAAACTAACGCTTGCTATACTCATCGTTTTTGCGGTTGTGATTGTTTTTAACTGGCAACAAAACGACCACAATATTGCGGTTACGTTACCCAGTGACGGGCAGCTGAAAGAGATGATTGGCGTCAGCAATACACCCCGTATTCCGCTTACGCCAATACTACACTGAGCCTTGTGTCTTTATGGAACAACTTATTGCAAAACTTGAGGTGAAAATTGACTGGCTTACCCAGCAATTAGAAATCGCCCACAAGGAAATAGAAAAACTTAAAGGTTACAACGACCTTTCCATTGACAGCAGCGCGTCGATGGATCTTTTGCATCAAATGGCCGATCGCTCACCAGAAGATCAACTGCAGCTCTATATCGAA
>CAZBUC010000058.1:1477-10657 GCA_964494965.1 uncultured Maribrevibacterium sp. | reverse complement strand
GTGATCGATGAGGCATTAGAGTCTGTTTGGAGCGGCGATGTAGACGCACAAACGGCGCTTAATACGGCGGTAACGCGTGGTAATGCGCTGCTTCGTCGTTTTGAAAAAGCCAACGATTAATGCGAAAGCAATCGCCCTTATGCTGATGGCATAAGGGCGTTTTTTTGTGTTTGGTTGATGTTTCTAGTGCGTTTTTTAGGTGTTTCTCGTGCGTTTTTTTAATGCGTATTTTTCTTTTATTTGGATTGTCCGATGACAGTGACCTTTCCCCAAAAAGGCTTGCCTTGGTTGTTGCTTTTGCCGCAGCTACTGGTAACCGCGGTATTTTTTCTTTGGCCCGCTGAACAAGCGTTAGAGCAAGCGTTTTATCGAGAAGACGCGTTTGGCTTGAGCCGTGAATTTGTTGGTTTGGAAAACTTTGCCGATTTATTTTCTGACCCTTTGTATTATCAATCAATTATAACCACCCTGGTGTTTAGCTTTTCGGTGGCGATAGCGGGCATGTCCGTGGCCTTGCTGTTGGCGGTGATGGCCGATCGAATCATTCGTGGCAAATTGGCTTATCAAACGTTGTTGATTTGGCCTTATGCCGTGGCGCCGGCTTTGGCGGGTGTGCTGTGGTGGATTTTATTTGATCCTAGCATGGGGCCGATTGCCCTGTGGTTAGGCGCCGCTGGAGTGGAGTGGAATCATTACTTGGATGGCAATCAGGCGATGATTTTGGTGGTGATTGCCTCTACGTGGAAGCAAATCAGTTACAACTTTTTGTTTTTCTTGGCCGGGTTGCAGGCGGTTCCGCGTTCTTTAATCGAGGCGGCGGCCATTGATGGTGCCAGTCCGTTTAAGCGTTTTTGGACTATTGTGTTTCCTTTGTTGTCTCCCACGACCTTTTTCTTGTTGGTGGTGAATTTGGTGTATGCCTTCTTTGAAACCTTCGGGGTGATTGATGCCACCACGAATGGTGGCCCAGGGCAAAGTACAACGACCTTGGTATATAAGGTGTTTGACGATGGTTTTGTTGGCTTGGATTTGGGCAGCTCGGCGGCGCAATCTGTGGTCTTGATGGCGATTGTTGGCCTGATGACAGTGGTTCAGTTTCGCTTTATTGAGCGTAAGGTGCAGTACTCATGATAGAGAATCGACCTTGGTTAACCTTTACCAGTCATGCCGTTGTGCTGCTGGGTGTGGCTTTGGTGGCCTTGCCGGTATGGATGGCGTTGGTGGCTTCGACGCATCCGGCGTCGGCGTTTGGCGTTGGGCACATTCCTTTGTGGTTTGGCGACGCTGGCGCGGAAACGTGGGGGGCGGTGTTATTTGACAAGGCAGGTAACGGCGTTGATGTACCTGTGTGGTTTATGATGCTGAATTCGCTGATTATGGCGTTGGGCATTACGTTTGGCAAAATCGCCATTTCCTTGTTGTCTGCTTATGCGATTGTGTTCTTCCGCTTTCCGTTGCGTGGTTTTTGCTTCTGGATCATTTTTATGACTCTGATGCTGCCCGTTGAAGTGCGCATTGTGCCGACGTTTGAGGTGGTGGCGAATCTGGGTTTGCTGAACAGTTATACGGGGTTGACGCTGCCTTTGATTGCCAGTGCCACGGCGACGTTTTTGTTTCGTCAGTGCTTCTTGAGTATTCCGGGGGAGCTGGTGGAAGCGGCGCGTATGGACGGGGCGGGGCCTTGGCGCTTATTTTTTGATATTTTGTTGCCCCTGTCGCGCACCAATATCGCGGCCTTGTTTGTTATTTTGTTTATTTACGGTTGGAATCAATATCTCTGGCCTTTGTTGATTACCACGGACGATGCCTATTACACCTTGGTTATGAGTATTAAGCGCATGTTGTCGGTGACCGATGGGGATATTGCCTGGAATCAGATCATGGCGACCACCTTGTTGGCGATGTTGCCCCCTGTCGCTGTGGTGATAGGCATGCAGCAGCTGTTTGTAAAAGGTTTAGTGGATTCGGAGAAGTAGTCATGACGGACGTTATTTTAGAAAAAGTGGGCAAAACCTACCCTAATGGTTTTCATGCTATCCCTAGTGTGGATTTATCGATTGAGGAAGGGGAATTTATTGTGTTGGTTGGGCCATCGGGGTGTGGTAAATCCACCTTGTTGCGCATGGTGGCGGGGTTAGAGAGTATTTCTACGGGGGAGCTGCGTATTCGTGGCGAGCGTATGAATGATAAGGAACCGGCTGACCGCGATATTGCTATGGTGTTTCAGAATTACGCCTTGTACCCCCACATGACGGTCTACAACAACATGGCGTATGGTTTAAAAAACCGTGGCATGGCGAAAGAGTTGATCGCAGAAAAAGTCAATGATGTAGCGACTATGTTGGGCTTGACTGAGTTGTTGCAGCGTAAACCGCGTCAATTATCCGGTGGTCAACGCCAGCGTGTTGCCATGGGACGTGCCATGGTGCGTGACCCGAAAGTCTTCTTGTTTGATGAGCCTTTGTCGAATCTGGATGCCAAGTTGCGGGTGCAGATGCGGGTGGAAATTCGTCAGTTGCAGCGCAAATTAGGCACCACGACTTTGTACGTGACCCATGATCAGGTAGAAGCCATGACCTTGGCGGATCGCTTGGTGGTGTTGAACAAAGGCAAGGCTGAGCAGATAGGTACGCCAATGGATTTGTACAATAAACCGGCGACACCATTTGTGGCGGCGTTTATTGGTTCGCCTTCGATGAATTTGCTTGATGCTAGTTTGACTGAGCAGGGCATCAAGGTGTCCGACTCGCTCACTTTGCCCTTGTCTCATCCGCATCGTGGTTCGATTGTGTGGGGTATTCGCCCTGAGCATTTGGCTATGTCGGATGAGCAAAATGCCGATTTCGCTTTGCGTATCCAGGCGGTAGAATCCTTAGGGGCCGAGACCTTAATTCACGGTAAGATAGACACGGCGTCTGGTGATGGTGTGTCTATTGTGGTGCGTCTGTCGGGACCGCACTTGCCGGACATTAATAGTGTCATGTGGCTGACGGCGCCAGCGCAACACTGGCACTTATTTGACGCAATAACTCAACAAAGATTGTGAGATTAGCATGGAAAATGAAAAGCGCGATATTTTGAAAACAAAGGTAATGGGGCACCGTGGTGCGGCGTTATTGGCGCCTGAAAATACTTTGGCGTCGGTGCGTGCCGCGGCCGAGGCTGGCGCGACCTGGGTCGAGATCGATGTGTATTTGATCGCCGAAGGCGGCTTGGTTATTTTCCACGATGATACACTTGATCGTTGTACGAATGGTTCTGGTCTGACTCGTGATGCAAGGCCTATGGAAGTGGCGGAGTTAGACGCTGGAAGCTGGTTTTCTGCTGACTTTGTTGGCGAAAAGGTGCCGACCTTGTTGGAGGCCTTGGAGTGTATTCAGTCGTTGAACCTGGGGTTGAATCTTGAAATTAAGCACGATGGCGCGGATGTGGAAAACATTGTGCCCGCGGTGATGGCGATGTTGCGCGATCATTGGCAGGACAATGATCGCCTGATGATTTCCAGTTTTAACTTGGCGGCATTAGAGATGTGTTATGAGATTGATCCTCTGCGTCATCTTGCGCCCTTGTATGAAGACATTCCTGAAGACTGGCAAGAGCAGCTTGCTGGTATTGAGGCATACAGTCTGAATTGTGATTACTCCCGTTTGACCGAAACGCAAGCGCGTGCGGTAAAAGCCGCTGGGTATAAACTGCTGTGTTATACCGTGAATGACCCGCAAAGAGTACAAGACCATTGGGCGTGGGGTATGGATGCGGTGATTACGGATGACCCAACGCGGTTTGCTTCACTACTGATGAAATAATGTAAGGGTGCCGTGTGGAATTGAGTGAGCGACAAAGCCAGATATTAAACTGGGTGCAGCAGGAAGATGCTTTATTGGTGGAGCAGATGGTGGCCCGTTTTAAGGTGTCGTCACAAACCATTCGTAAAGACATTAATCAGCTGGCGGAGCGTCATTTGGTGCGTCGTATTCATGGCGGGATAGCACCGCTGTCCAGTACCGAAAATTTGCCGTTTGACCATCGTCAGTTTTTGAACAGCGAGGCAAAAATGGCGATTGCAGCCCAGGTCGCGCAGATGATTCCCAGTGGTGCCTCGGTGTTTTTAGGCATTGGCACCACGGTGGAATACGTGGCGAAAGCCTTGGTGTCTCATCATGATTTACAGGTCTTCACCAATAACTTAACTGTGGCGACGATTTTGGGGAATTACCCGCATATTCGCGTGCGGGTATTAGCCGGTAAATTGCGCCATCAGCACCATGATTTGGTTGGCGAAGACACCTTGTCAGGCTTAAGGCAGTATTACTTTGACTACGGTGTACTCGGCTGTGGCGGCATGGATGAAGCGCAAGGGGTATTGGATTTTGACCCCGAAGAAGCGGCGGTGAGTCGTGTGTTGGTGGAGCAAAGTCGCCACAGTTTGCTGGTGGTCGATCAGTATAAATGGGGGCGCAAAGCCATGGCGCGAGTGCAGCCTTTCTCGTCGATCGATTGGCTGTTTAGTGATGCGCTCACCGAAGCGCAAATCCGTTTACTCACCGCTCACGGTGTTCAAATTCAACTTTGTTCTTAGGACGACTATGTCAATATCTGTTGTTTCTGCGCTTTCTCTTGCTGATCTTGAGTCCAGCACTTGCCAAGATTTACGGTTTATTTTAACGGATTTTGACGACACACTGACTTGGGAAGGTCAGTTGCCGGTGGCGACCTTGCAAGCTCTGGCACAATTAGAAGCCGAAGGCATTAAGGTGATTCCCGTTACCGGTGGCTGTGCAGGCTGGTCAGATATGATCGCTCGGGCTTTGCCAGTAGATGGGGTGATTACCGAAGGGGGAGCGTGTTTTATTGGCAAGACCCCTGAACGCCATCTCACCTATGCGTTTTGGCGCGACGAGTCAGAGATGCGAGCGGAACAGGCGCGAATACTGGCGCAAGTGAATCCCTTGTTATCGCAATTTCCTCGTTTACGTTTGGCGCGAGATCAGGCTTATCGTTTGACTGATGTGGCGATTGATTACGCGCAAGATGTGAAACCCGCGGCGGTGGAGGAAAAAGACGCCTGTTTGGCGGCGCTTATTGAGTTGGGTTTAAACGCCAAGGCGAGCTCAATCCATATTAATGTGTGCTCCCCAGGCTATGATAAATTTGCCATGGCGCGGCGTGTGTTGAGTGAAGTGTATGGTCTGAGCGCGCCAGAACAGGAAACGCAGGTTTTATACGTTGGGGATGCGCCCAATGATGAAAGTATGTTTGCGCGTTTTCCATTGAGCGTTGGGGTGGCCAACATTGCCGAGCATTTGCCTATGATGCAATACCGTCCTCGTTATCAAACCACGCAACCGGGTGGTTTGGGGTTTGCCGAACTGAGTCAGGTGATTTTAATGGCGAGACAGATGCGTTAGCATAATTGCCTAATGTCGTCGTAAATCAACACTTAAGTACAATTAAATGCGTTATAGCCTGTCTTTTGTCTAGAGAGTATTTTAGCATTGGTGGAAGTAGCGGATTCTAATTTACATGAGGTTGATTATGGTGGACTCTTTGCGTATCTGGCGACGTTTGGCGATGCCAGATCCTGTGCGTGTTCACCGTTTTCGAAGCTTGCCTGAGCAGGGACCCAAGGTGTTGTTCTTTAGTGGTGGCTCGGCGCTGAATAAAATCAGCCGAGTGTTTAAAGAATACACCCATCATTCTATTCATTTGGTGACGCCTTTTGATTCGGGAGGCAGTTCTGCCCGTTTAAGGGCGGAGTTCGATATCCCTGCGGTGGGAGATTTGCGCAGTCGTCTTATGGCGCTGGCCGATGAAACCGTCATGGGGCAGCCTGAAGTCTATGAATTATTTACCCATCGTTTGTCTCAGGAAGAAGACGCCTTGGTGCTAAAAAACCAATTACAGCAGCTTGTTATTGGTGAACACCCTCTTATTGAACGCATTCCTAATCCTATGAAAGCCCTCATACAAACGCAGCTGGCGGTGACTCAGTCGCGTATTCACGATGACTTTGATTTGCGTGGCGCCAGTATTGGTAATTTGATTATGGCGGGCGGGTATCTGAATAATCAGCAGCAATTGGACCCGATTGTTTTTTTATTTTCTCGTTTAATCAGAGCGCTGGGCGAGGTGAAAACCACTATAGATGCCAGTTTGCACCTTGGTGTTGAGTTGGACAACGGCGAGGTTGTGCTGGGCCAACACAGGATCACAGGCAAAGAAACTCAGGCTTTGCCCAGCCCCATAAAACGCATGTGGTTAAACAAAGGTTTGCGTCATATTCGTCCCACGAACTGTCACATTGCAGAAGATCGCAAAGACGCTATAGAAGGGGCGGATTTAATTTGTTATCCCCCTGGCAGTTTTTACAGCAGTCTACTGGCTAATCTGATGCCAGAAGGAGTGGGGCGCGCCATTTGTCATAATCCCAATCCTAAAGTGTATTTACCGAATCTAGGGATAGACCCTGAACAACAGGGTTTACCTATTATGGAAAGAATAGAGCGTTTGATCGCTGTGGTACTGAAAGATGCGGTACTGGAGGATGTGGCGTCTGCAGAGAAAGAAACAGACCCTGTTGCCCTGTCGGCGCTGGATTATTTGTTAATGGATTCGGATTATGACTACGGTGACTTGGATGAGGCGCGGCTTAGATCGCTGAATATTCAAGTGATTAAAACCCCGCTGATTACTCACAAGGTAAACCAATACGACGAGCGTTTGGTCGCACAGGCGTTATTGTCGCTTGCTTAACGGTTTTTATCTGATTGACGACTTAATTGTCCGCTACATAATATAAATACCCAGAATAATTGTAAGGGTTAACAATATAGGGTAATAAATGGGGCTGTGTAAAAACGCTGGATAGCGTGATTTTACAGTAAGTTACATAATGAAGCCTGAATGCGTGCGATGATACGGCCCTTGTGATGTTAGGTTTTGCTTGGCAATGGCTTGTTAAGCAACATGCTAAACAAAATTTTAGAAAGACATTTAGAAAGACACTTAGAAAGACACTGAACACGACCTCTTAAGAGTGACATTGTATGACAAAAAGAGAATGGCAATGAGTACACGTGTACTAATCTGTGACGATTCAAAGATGGCGAGAAAGCAGTTGGCCAGAATATTACCAGAAGACTGGGATGTACAGGTCGATTTTGCGGAGCAGGGTCAAGATGCACTGGACAAAATGGCGGCTGGCAAAGTCGATATTTTGTTTCTAGATTTGAACATGCCGGTAAAAGACGGGTATGAAACGCTGGAAGCTATGCAATCGCTCGACAACACTCCAGCGGTGATTGTGGTGTCTGGGGATGTCCAGCCCAAAGCCGTGCAAAGGGTCAAGGATTTAGGGGCGATGGCGTTTCATAAGAAGCCCGCTTCGGCTGAAGAACTGCGGGGCTTGTTGCTTTCCTTAGGGTTATTTACCCCTGCAGACGGCAAATCCCTGTCTATGGCTCCCCATTCGGTGTCGGCGGCTGAGCAGTTTACCCTGAATGAATGTCTGCAAGAAGTGGCCAATATCGCTATGGGGCGTGCCGCCAGTGTGCTGGCCGACATGTTGAATGTCTTTATTAAGCTGCCCGTGCCTAAGGTGAATATTCTTGAGGTCGGCGAGTTGCAGATGGCCTTGGATTACAGTGTTAAAGACAGCAGTTGTTCTGCCGTGTCTCAAGGTTTTGTCGGTTCTGGTGTGGCGTTTGAAACCCTGCTGATCTTCAGTGACTCTAGCTTTCCGGATATGGCCAGTCTGCTTAATGTCAGTGATGAGATTAACAGTGTGGTGGAAGTTGAGCTTTTAATGGATGTCTCTTCTGTGCTGGTCGGGCCCTTTATTGACGCCCTTGGGAAACAGCTGAACATCGACTTCAGTCAGGGGCATCCTTCGCTATTGGCTCAGCACGCTAAGGTATCGGATTTGGTTAACACAAAGCGGGCTAAGTGGAAGCGTACCCTTGCTGTTGAAATTGCTTATGAGGTAGAGAACTATCAAATAAGTTGTGATCTGATGCTGTTGTTCACAGAAGATTCTGTGTCAATGCTAGAGAATTTATTGTCCTATTTGGTAGAGGAAGACTGACTTAATGAGTAGCGCTGCAGAAGACATGATGGAACTACACTGGCTGTTTGATATGCTTCAGCATATTGATGTCGGCTTGGTGGTGTTAAATCGCAAGCATGAGATTAAGCTATGGAACAGTTTTATGGAAAACCACAGTGGTGTGAGTTCTTCCATCGCCAAAGAGCAGTCCCTTTTTAAGGTTTTTCCGCAAATCAATCAAGACTGGCTGCAAAATAAGCTGGATAACGTGATTGCCTTACGAACCCCGATTTTTATCTCTTGGGAACAGCGTCCGCATTTATTTCCTTTCAAAGGCTATCGCCCGATTACCGGTGTGGCGGAACAGATGTATCAGAATATTGCTCTGCGCCCGATTACCAATGTGGATGGTTCTGTCGCCTACGTGTGTATGGTGGTGTATGACGTGACGGATGTGGCCACCAATAAGGAATCTTTGTCACAAGCCAATCTACGTTTAGATTACCTTAGCAAGATCGATCCGTTAACGGAGTTAAACAATCGCGGCAGCTTAGACAAAGCCCTTCAGGTTACTCATGACGCCTTTAAATTAAGACCCAATGAAGTGCATTCTTTGGTGATGGCCGATGTGGATTTCTTTAAGAAGGTCAATGATGTGTATGGCCATACGGTAGGTGACTTGGTATTGAAGGAAGTGGCGCAGATTCTCTCTAGTAACAAAAGAAAAGGGGATTTTGTTGGTCGTTACGGTGGTGAAGAGTTTGCCATTCTGTTGCCCAATACGGACACCGCCAGTGCCTTGTTCTTTTGTGAAAAAATACGCAAAAAAATTGCGGCCGCTAAAATTACAGCGCCAGAAGGTGAGGTCAGCGTGACCATGAGTTTTGGGATATCGCAAGCCAGTTCGGCTGACAAGTCTATCTCAGAGTGGATCAGTCGCTCAGACAATGCCTTGTATAAAGCCAAAGAAAGTGGCCGTAATCAATCGGTTGTGGAAAACTAGACCGCTCTTAATGTTAGTTAATGTCAGTCGTTTGAGGAGAACACATGATGCGTAAAACATCTTCCATACTATTGGCCTTGGGTGTGCTGGCCAGCGCGTCACAAGCGCAACCCCTGTCCCTTATGTCTGCTGA
>CAZBUC010000058.1:0-1467 GCA_964494965.1 uncultured Maribrevibacterium sp. | reverse complement strand
TAAAGCCAAAGAAAGTGGCCGTAATCAATCGGTTGTGGAAAGCTAGGCTACTCTTAATGTTAGTTAATGTTGATTAATATTAGTCGTTTGAGGAGAACATATGATGCGTAAAACATCTTCCATATTATTGGCTTTTGGTGTGCTGGCCAGCGTCTCTCAAGCGCAAGCCTTTTCCCCCGTTTCTGCTGAAACGGCTCCACCGGAAACCCTGCATGCCTTGTTGTCTGACAACACGCTGATTAAGTTTAGTGCGGCCGAGCCTACAGTGATAAAAAATCGGGTTTCGTTACAGGGCTTTAGTCAATCCGACGAGCGCATTATGGGGATCGACTTTCGTGTCGCTTATGGGGTTATGTATGCGGTGTCGAATGTAGGTCAAGTGTATACCATTGATACAGAATCCGGTCAGATGACCCCTATCGGCCAACCCACTCAGGATGTGCGTTTAGACGGTGAATTGTATGGGGTGGATTTTAACCCTGCGGCCGACCGTATTCGTGTGGTCACCGACGCCGGTGTGAATAGTCGCATGCACCCAGAAACAGGCCTTTATGTGGATAACCAGTCAGAAATGGCGGGAGTTCAGTTTGATGGAGCTTTGCAGTACAGTGCGGACGATGTGGCCTACGGTTTGACGCCTCGTTTGGTTGCGGCGGCCTATACCTATAATGTAAAAAACAACAAGCTGACGACGAACTTTGCGATTGATGCGGCACAAGGTACCTTGGTGACACAGGGAACGCGCGAGACAGAGGCGAATCAAGTGTCGCCCAATACAGGAAAACTCTATACCGTTGGTCCGTTAGCGACGGGGCCTGTGGTAGATGCGCATTTTGATATTGCTGATGTGACCAATGCGGCCTATGTGGCATTAAGCCCACAAGATAAGGCATCTTATACCTTGTATAAAATCAACCTTGATAATGCCGAGCTAACTAAGATAGGCGAATTGGCTTCTGGTAACTCTATTGTGGGAATAGCCATTGAACCTTAAGCGCGTTGTGCATTCTTTCTTTGCTGGGCTAGTGTGTTTTTGGTTGCCCAGTGTGGGGGCTGACACCTTGACCGTCGATGTGTCATCGACGGCAGGAAAGCCATTAGATTACAGTGTGGTTTTTTTAGAGCCCTTGTCTTTGTCGTCTGATCTTGCTGATCAAGCACGACCCAAGGCGGTGATCGCGCAAGAACAAAACCTGTTTATACCGGCTATTTCGGTTTTAAAAACGGGGACTCAGGTGGAGTTTCCTAATCTGGATACGGTTCGTCATCATGTGTATTCTTTTTCTGAAGCAAAAACTTTTGATATCAAACTGTATCTTGGGCGAGCGCCGTCGACTGAGTTGTTTGATCGTCCTGGCGTGGTCGCATTGGGTTGCAACATACATGATGCCATGATTGCTTGGGTGGTTGTCGTGGATACGCCTTATTTTGCTATTGCAGACAGTAAGGGCCGTGTCAGCATGGATG
>CAZBUC010000057.1:0-10871 GCA_964494965.1 uncultured Maribrevibacterium sp. | reverse complement strand
AAACGGATCGCCGAGTCGGTTTTGTTGACGTGCTGTCCGCCCGCACCAGAGGCACGAAACGTATCGATGCGCAGATCAGATTTATTGATGATGATGTCGTCTATTTCATCCATTTCAGGCATCACGGCCACGGTACAGGCTGAAGTGTGAATGCGCCCTTGTGATTCTGTCGCTGGTACGCGCTGAACGCGATGAGCACCCGACTCAAATTTCAACTTAGAATAGGCGCCGTCGCCGACAATACGCGCAATGACTTCTTTGTAGCCGCCATGTTCGCCTTCGCTTGCACTGACGATTTCCACTTTCCAACGCTGGGTTTCTGCATAACGTGAATACATACGAAACAAGTCACCAGAAAAAATGGACGCTTCGTCGCCGCCCGTTCCAGCACGCACTTCTAAAAACACGTTACGCGAGTCATTCGGGTCTTTCGGCAAAAGCAATTTTTGCAAAACCAACTGAAGCGCTTCTTTTTGCACTTGACCCGCTTTGTATTCTTCAACGCCCATTTCTTTAATATCAGGGTCCGAATCCGTCATCATTAACTCAGCTTCAGCGATATTTTCATCAATCTGCTGAAACTCGTTAAAGCATTTTACGACGGGCTCAAGCTCGGCGTATTCTTTTGAATAAGAACGAAACAGATCTTGGTCCATAATGACTTCGGCCACCCCTAACAGGGCTGACAACTCGTCATAACGATCCGATAAACTTTCAAGTTTTAATTTTATAGATTCTTTCATTTTTTAATTGTCTTTTTCTTCGTATATGCCCAATACATTTGAGGCGATGGTTAATGCATTCTGATCAGCCTCGGCACCAGCATCACGCAGGTAACGAGTCGGGGCGTGAATGAGTTTATTCATAAGACCGTGAGCCAGTTTGTTAAGTACTTGCTCGGGCGACTGGCCCATTTCAAGACCTTTGAGTGCTTTTTCTAATTCTGTCTTTTTGACACTTTCTGCAGACTGACGATAAGTGACAATCAGTTCAGACACTTTTCTCGACTCAACAACGCGTCGATAGGCTTCTACGCCCTCTTCGATCATCCGTTCTGCAGCACGGGCTGCATCTTGCCTTGTCCTGACATTTTCTTCAATCACTGAGTGCAGATCATCGACTGTATAAAGATAAGCGTCGTTGACCTCGTCTACTTCGGGCTCTATGTCTCTAGGTACCGCAATGTCGATCAACAGCATGGGAGAATGACGGCGTTTTGACGTCGCTCGCTCAACCATACCTTTGCCAATAATCGGTAGTTGGCTGGCAGTAGAAGAAATCACTATGTCGGCCTGCGCCAAATAATCTCCTATCTCCCCTAACATAATCGCTTCTGCGTTTAAATCATGGGCCAAGGCTTCGGCTCGCGCTAGAGTTCGATTTGCGACAATAATACGTTTAATACCGTTTTCTTTTAAGTGCTTAGCCACTAACTCTATAGTTTGACCTGCGCCTATCAGCAAGGCACAGCTTTGTCGTATGTCGGTGAAAATCCGCTGCGCTAAACTGACCGCAGCAAATGCAATGGAGACCGGGTTTTCGCCAATCGCGGTGTCTGTACGCACCTTTTTTGCGACCGAAAAAGCACGCTGAAATAGAGAGTCCAACTCTGGACCGATACAGGCCCCTTCTTGGGATACCGCGTATGCGGATTTTACTTGGCCAAGAATTTGCGGTTCACCCAGCACTAGTGAATCCAAGCCAGAAGCAACCCGCATCACATGACGTACGCTATCATCATTAATGTGCGTATAGCAGTATTTTTGAAGATCAGGGAGCGCTATCCCATGGTATGCCCCCAGCCAAGCAATGACGTCATCAGACTGACTCAACTCGTCTACGGAACAATAAATTTCGGTTCTATTACACGTGGATACAATGACCGCTTCATTGGCTTTGTTTTGTGAAACTAAAGAAGACAAAGCCTCTATCATCTTTTCAGGCGCAAAAGCCACTCGCTCGCGTATGGATACGGGCGCGGTTTTATGGTTCACACCTACGGTAATTAGCGGCATTCGAAGCTCTTCTCAACAGTAGAGATATTAAAGTGACAGCAAACACCAGGCTTGCCATTGCGTGACTCTTTACGTAAAGCACACGTATTATACGAGAAAATCGCTTTTTTTCGCACCCCATTCCCCTAATAAAAGTAATAGTATTAATTTATAGTTATCACTGACACAAAGCGCGGCTAGCGATACCATAGCAGCACACGAACAAAGCACTGAGAAAAACCATGTTGTTGAACTTGCTTGACAAATCACAAAATTCTATCAAAAAAGCGATGCCAAGCTGGGCTGTCGTGCTTTTTGTCGTGCTAGGAGCTTTCACTTTAAATGCTTGCAGCCACAACAGGGAAAAGCCCACTTTAATACCGACTGATACATCACAGTCTCAATCAATCCGCACGGTGAGTCGTGAAGATATCAAGGCGCTTTTCTATGCTGAATTCACCTTACAAAGAGAAGGCCCCAATAAAGCTTATGAACTTTTTTATAAACTGGCGAGCCAATCCCTCGATTTGGACTTAATAGAAAGACTGACCTATCTTGCCTTGGCATCAAAGAATGATCTCCACATAGAAAGCAGTGCCAACCTTTGGCTTTCCGTTGACTCCAAGTCTGAAACTGCTTTTGCACTGAAATTGCAATCATTGATCAAAGGTCAACGACAGGAAGAAGTCACCACCCTGATCAGCAACGCCATTCGAAATGATGCCCCCTTGCAGTTTCTCCCTCTCTATCTTGAAGACAACGTCCGTCACAATGACCATATTCACCTACTCGAAACGGCTATTGAAGCGCTACCATCAGAGCAAAAAAACCACCCCTACATCCAGCTGAGCCAAGCTCATTTGCTGCTTTTATCAGGGGAGTATCGAGAAGCTATTATCAAAACCGGACAATTGTTATCCGAAGGCCAGATCGAGGAAACAGAAAGCATCTACCTAATTCAAGCGTTTAGCGAAAAAAGCTTAGGCTTACTTGATGACGCGATTGGAACACTGCAGCAAGCCTCACAGGTTTTTCCAAACAGCGCGCAGATTATAACCCCCCTATTAACGTTTCTGGTCGAAAACGAGGAAGTCAAACTCGCGAAGCGCGTGTTTGTCGACAGCGAATTAAGCACGGTTGACACACTGCAGGTTGGTATCAGCTTGATGCAGGCATTATTAGAACATAGGCATGCTCAATGGCTATTAGATATCGCCACTATGCTGCCGGAAGATCAACTCGGGCTTTCTGACCAAATTTTCTACCTTGAAGCCAGCGCTTTAGCACAACTAAATCAGAAAAATCAGGCCATCGAGGTTATGCAAAAAGTCACCCATCACCTACGTACCAATGCCACAAACCAGATTGCTCTATGGCTTTATGAAGAAAACAAACAGGGTGAGATAAACGCCATGGTGCTCAATCGAACACAACGGGAAAATATGCCCGAGCAAGTGGAAATGATCAGTCAAATTCACGAAGACAATGGTAATAGTCACTTGTCCTATGAATTACTCAGCCAATCCCTAGAAACTTTGCCAGAATCGGATATTTTACGTTATCGAAAAGCGCTATTAGCCGATTCATTAGGCCTTTGGAAAGTCACAGAAAAAGAGCTAAACAGGCTGTTACAAAAAGACCCAGATAATCCACATTACCTGAACGCATTAGGGTATACCTTGCTCACTCGAACCGATCGCATTGACGAAGCCATGGTGCTCATCGAATCCGCTTATGAAAAAGCAGACACAGATCCTGCTATTATTGATAGTTTGGGGTGGGGGTTGTTCTTAAAAGGGGAACTGGAACAATCGTCGTATTATTTGAAAAAGGCATGGGGGATGCTTCCCGATGCAGAAATTGCCGCCCACTATGGTGAGTCTTTATGGGCTCAACGTTATTATCAAGAGGCCATCAAAATTTGGCAATCAGCCCTTGATACCGCCCCTGATGACCCTGTTCTTCTTGATACTATCAAACGATTGTCGCCGTCATTCCTTGAAAACCGCAAACAGGATAATACATGAAACATTACCGCACACTTGGACTGCTTGCTCTTACCGCATTAATCAGCGCCTGTAGCACCCAACCTAAGGGCCCTATCTCCCCCCCACCATCTAGTGTTGAGGGTATTTCCCAATGGGAAACTTCAGGCCGAGTGGGCATTCGCACAGAAAATGACGCCATTTCAGGCAATTTTGACTGGCAAAAAACGCCCAACACGTTTTCACTTAATATTATCGGGCCATTTGGCCAGGGTGCCACCTCATTATCAAAAACATCGGACGGTACGGTCACTTTGGCCTATAAAAACACACAAGTGACAGGCAAAAGTGCCGCTGAGTTACTGCAACAGGAACTTGGTTGGGAATTTCCCGTCGAGCAGGTCACTTACTGGATTAGAGGACTCGCTTCGCCATATTCACCTAGCCGCGTCGAACACGACCCAGATACAGGCCGTGTCAGCAATATAAAACAAGATGGCTGGATGATCGTTTATCGAAATTTCAGTCAGGTGGACGGCTTATCCCTGCCTCAAAGAATGCAAGTTTCAAATCCACCATTTAATGTCAATCTGATTATTAATCAATGGAGTATTCAGTAAACACCATGCAACTACCTTCTCCTGCAAAACTCAATTTATTTTTACATATTATTGGTCAAAGAGAAGACGGCTATCATGAGCTGCAAACCCTCTTTCAGTTTATTGATTTATGCGACACGCTCGAATTTACACTGACGGACAATAATCAGATTACTATTTCGCCTTTTTTTGAAGCACTTCCCACGGAAGACAACCTTATTTACAAAGCGGCAAAGCTGCTTATCCCGTTTAAAAAAAACCCTTCTATTGGCATTGATATTAGACTGGAAAAACAATTACCTATGGGCGGGGGGATCGGTGGCGGCAGCTCAAACGCAGCAACCACCTTACTGGCTTTAAATGTCCTTTGGGAATGCCATCTATCGTTGGAAAAATTGGCCGAACTGGGGGTGACATTGGGTGCTGATGTTCCTGTCTTTGTAATGGGGTTTGCCGCGTTTGCCGAAGGAGTCGGTGAAAAGCTGCAAAAGGTAGAGCTAGAGACACCTTATTTTTTGCTTCTGAAACCCAATTGTCACGTCTCAACTGGTCAAATTTTTAACGATAAATATTTGACAAGAGACACCCCTCCCCTCAGAATATCGCACGCCTTAAATCTGGGTGGGCATAATGATTGTTTAGACGTCGTTAGAAAGCATAATCCTGAAGTAAATGACGCCTATTTGTGGCTTAAAAACCATGGCGATGCCAAGTTAACTGGCACAGGGGCCTGTCTCTTTCTTGCCTTTGACAAACGCCATGATGCTGAACGAGTAAAACTGACTGTGCCGAAACAATGGCAAAGTTGGGTTTGCCGCGGCTGTAACACATCCCCAACCCATGACGCATTAACTCAGTGGGTTGAGCAAAATAGAGGATAAGGTGTTATTAGCCCTGTTATTTTTGTCGTCTTATTTTCATCGCTAGCAAAACACAAAAGGTATACACAGTGTCCAAGTTGATGGTTTTTACCGGTAATGCCAACCCCGAACTTGCTCGTCGAGTTGTTAGACGTTTGGGATTACCTATCGGAAACGCAACCGTAGGAAAATTTAGCGACGGTGAAATTGCCGTTGAAATTAACGAGAATGTTCGCGGTAAAGATGTTTTTATCATCCAATCTACCTGTGCACCTAGTAACGATAATTTGATGGAACTGATCGTGATGGCTGACGCGCTTCGTCGTGCCTCTGCAACACGAGTCACCGCCGTTATCCCCTATTTTGGATACGCAAGACAAGATCGTCGTGTTCGCTCTGCACGGGTCCCTATTACCGCTAAGGTAGTAGCAGATATGATCTCGGCAGTGGGCATCAATCGTGTATTAACCGTCGATTTACACGCTGATCAAATACAAGGCTTTTTTGATATCCCGGTTGATAACGTTTACGCCACTCCTTTGCTGCTTGATGATCTACAGCGCCAAGGCCATGAAAACATTACGGTAGTTTCTCCGGATGTGGGCGGTGTTGTACGTGCTCGTGCTTTTGCCAAATTGCTCGATGACGCTGACCTCGCCATCATCGACAAACGTCGACCGCGCGCTAACGAAGCGCAAATCATGCATTTGATTGGCGATGTTAAAGGCAAAACATGCGTTCTAGTAGACGACATGTGTGACACAGGCGGCACCTTATGCGCTGCCGCAAAAGCGTTAAAAGATCATGGCGCTGCCAAAGTAATCGCTTACTGTACTCACCCTGTGCTGTCCGGTAAAGCCATTGAAAATATTCGACATTCCGTGCTTGATGAGTTGGTCGTGACTGATACCATCCCATTGACGCAAGAGGCGCTTAATTGCCCTCAAATACGCCAATTGTCAATGTCTGACATATTAGCGGAGGCTGTTCGTCGCGTATGCAACGAAGAGTCTATCAGTGCCATGTTTGGGGCCTAAACCAAACACTTACGCTCGGAACGGGTCGCAGTTCTGGGCACAAACTTTGATTAATTATTAGGAAAATACCATGTCATTATCTATTAATGCCGTAGCACGTACTCAAGAAGGTAAAGGTGCGAGCCGCCGCCTTCGTAACACTGGCCTAGTACCAGCGGTTATTTATGGCGGAGACGTAGCTCCACAATCTGTTGCCTTTAAAGACAACGAAATGCACAAAGCGGTTGCCACTCCTGGCTTTTTGACAGGTCTAGTTGAAGTCGTTGTTGACGGCAAAGCTGAACAAGTTCTTGTAAAAGCACTACAGCGTCATCCAGCAACAGGTGCAGTAATGCACATGGACCTTCAGCGCGTTCAAGCAGACAAAGCCATCACTACTCGCGTACCATTAAGCTTCATCAATGCAGCGCAAAGTGAAGGTGTTAGTAAGCAAGGTGGTCGTTTGACTATCGAGTCTAAATTGGCTGAAGTACGTTGCTTGCCAGCGAACCTTCCAGAAGTGCTTATCGTTGATGCAATTAATGGTCAACTTGATCAAATTTTCCACCTTTCAGACGTTACACTTCCTGAAGGTGTAGAGCTTGTTTCTTTGTTGAAAGGCGAAGACCACGACCAACCAATCGGTCGTATCGGTAAATCTAAACGTTAAGATCATTGAAGGCAGCATTGTGGCAGGATTCAAATTATTAGTCGGCTTGGGTAATCCAGGTAGCGAATACGAGAACACTCGTCACAATGCAGGCGCTCAGTGGATTGAGGCATTGGCTCGTCAGAGCCAATGCCTTCTTCGTTCTGAGAAAAAGTTTTATGGTGAATTCAGTAAAGTTTATATAGCTGGTGAAGAATGTTACTTACTCATTCCTACCACCTATATGAATTTGAGTGGCAAAGCAGTTCAAGCCGTTTGCCAGTTTTACAAAATCCCTCCTGAAGAAGTTCTGGTGATACACGATGAACTTGATCTCCCACCAGGCACTGTCAAATTAAAACAAGGTGGTGGTCACGGCGGCCACAACGGGCTAAAAGACATCATTGCTAGATTGGCGAACAATCGAGAGTTTGGTCGCCTAAGAATCGGCATTGGTCACCCCGGACACGCCAGTCAAGTTGCGAACTATGTGTTAAAAAAAGCCGCGCCAGATGACTACACAAAAACAGAACAAACAATTGAAGAATCATTACGCTACCTTGATGACATCATCAAAGGCAATTTAAGTAAAGTAATGAATCAACTGCATAGCTTTAAAGCATAATCATTTAATTACTAGGAATTTCACTATGGGTTTTAATTGCGGCATCGTTGGACTACCTAACGTTGGTAAATCTACTCTATTCAATGCATTAACAAAAGCTGGCATTGGCGCAGAAAATTTCCCATTCTGTACTATTGAGCCGAATGCGGGTGTGGTTGCCATGCCAGATCCACGCTTAGACGCATTAGCCGCTATAGTCAAACCAGAACGCGTGTTAGCGACCACCATGGAATTCGTAGATATTGCGGGCCTTGTTGAAGGCGCGTCAAAAGGAGAAGGTCTAGGTAATAAATTCTTAGCCAATATCCGCGAAACAGACGCCATTGCACACGTGGTTCGTTGTTTTGAAGACGAAAACGTTATTCACGTCTCAAATCACGTCAATCCAAAGCTAGACATTGAAGTGATTAACCTTGAGCTAATCTTCGCCGATATCGAGTCTATCGAAAAGCAATTGTTCCGCACGGCGAAAAATGCCAAAAGTGGCAACAAAGAGGCTATTGCTCATAAAGCGTTTTTAGAGAGCATCAAAGAACATTTAGAAAATGGCTTACCCGTTCGCTCCATGGAAATGTCTGACGAACACAAAAAAGAAGTTCGATCTTTGCACCTCCTAACAACCAAACCCACTATGTACATTGCGAACGTGGCAGAAGACGGTTTTGAAAACAACCCTTACCTAGATCAAGTTCGTGAAATCGCTGAAGCAGAAGGCGCCATGGTCGTACCTATCTGCAACCAGCTTGAAGCCGAAATTTCAGAACTCGATACAGAAGAGATGCAAGAGTTTCTTGATGAAATGGGCATGGAAGAACCAGGACTAGACCGTGTGATCCGAGCGGGTTATGAACTGCTAGGCCTTCAGACCTACTTCACAGCCGGCGTAAAAGAAGTCCGTGCATGGACTATAAAACAAGGCGCAACAGCACCACAGGCCGCTGGTGTGATCCACACAGACTTCGAGAAAGGCTTTATCCGCGCCGAAGTGGTTGGTTACAACGATTTCATCCAATACAAGGGTGAAAGCGGCGCTAAAGAAGCGGGCAAGTGGCGTTTAGAAGGAAAAGACTACGTTGTGAAAGATGGCGACGTCATGCATTTCCGTTTTAATGTCTAACGCGTTAGAAAAAAATTAAAGAAAATACTTGACCCATTATCAAGTTATATGAATAATATCGCGCCACAGAGGCAGAGGATCCTTTACGGAAAATCTTCTTCTCGTGTCGTCTGTTGGGGTATCGCCAAGCGGTAAGGCAACGGGTTTTGATCCCGTCATGCGTTGGTTCGAATCCAGCTACCCCAGCCATCTTTGTAAATCTTTCATACAATTCTTTTCTATAATTCCTTATTTCATTGGATTTTGTTTTCCTTAGACCTATAATTAGGCAAAACTTATCTCACCTGATGTATGGATTATTCATTATGAAATCAATTAAAACCGCGTTTGCTCTCTCAACCGTATTGCTGGCCAGCGCCGCCCATGCCGATTTTCTCGGTGCTAATGCAGAAGCCGGCTTTTTTGATGGCGATGATGGTTCTGCTACCTATGCCAGTGTTGATGTACAGCACCCTATCCCATTGATTCCCAATGCGCGTTTGGATGTATGGGAGTTTGAATCTGACCCTTCTGGTAGAGAAATCAGCCACCTAGATCTAACAGGTTACTATGGTGTAGGTTTGTTGTGGCTTGGCATTGAGGGCGGTATTACTCTTCGAAATCTAGACATCACAAGCGGCAGTACCGAAGAAAGCGAATCTGTCCCAATGCTCTTCCTGTCTGCATCGCTGGGCATTCCTGGTACTGGCATTACCTTGGCCGCTGAATCCAAAAACATTTCTTCATTCAGTGATGTGACCATTACCGATCAATCGTTCAAAGTTCAATACCAGCCTCTTCCTATTGTCGGCGTAGAAGTTGGTTATCGCTCTATCGAACAAGAAACTAAAGTATTTGGCAACTACGATTACGATGGTTACTTTGTTGGCGTAACAATCGATATTTAAACCTTAGCAAATCGCACAAAAAAAGCTCTAGCCTGACAAGACTAGAGCTTTTTTGTATCAGTCTTTTTGTGTTTACTATTTCTTAAGACTGTTTTACTTCGCTTTAGCAAAAACGAACTTATGGTCACTCACTTCTACGCTAATCACATCGCCTGAACTAAAATGCCCCGCTAACAGCTCGTTCGCCAATGGGTTTTCTATTAATTTCTGTATGGCACGCTTTAAAGGCCGAGCACCATATACCGGATCATAACCCACTTCAACTAATTGATCTGACGCCGCCTCAGTTAACACCAGAGACATACCCATTTCCCCCAATCGATCATTCAAATGCCCTAATTGCACCGTGGCAATGCCTTTGATTTGGGATTTCATTAGCGGATGGAACACCACAGTTTCATCAATCCGATTAATAAATTCCGGACGGAAATGCATACCCACCACTTCCATGACCTTATCCTTAATCTCTTCATACTGGTCGGCAGAGCGATATTCTTGTATCAAGTCAGAACCCAAATTAGAGGTCATAACAATGACGGTATTCCTAAAATCCACCGTACGCCCCTGCCCATCGGTGAGTCGACCGTCATCCAACACCTGCAAAAGGATATTGAACACATCAGGATGGGCTTTTTCCACCTCATCCAGCAAGAGCACAGAGTAAGGACGGCGTCTAACCGCCTCCGTCAAATACCCACCCTCTTCATAACCGACATACCCAGGCGGCGCGCCGATCAAACGCGCAACAGAGTGTTTTTCCATAAACTCAGACATGTCGATGCGCACCATGGCCTGTTCCGTATCGAACAGGAATTTCGCCAACGACTTACAAAGCTCAGTCTTACCAACGCCTGTGGGGCCTAAGAATAAGAAGGAGCCATTTGGACGATTAGGGTCTGCCAAGCCAGATCGAGAGCGACGAACCGCGTTAGAAACCGCTGAGACGGCTTCATTTTGCCCCATCACGGATTCATGCAGCGCCTCTTCCATGCGCAGCAATTTATCCCGTTCACCTTCTAACATCTTGTCCACTGGGATTCCGGTCCAGCGGGACACCACAGTAGCAATTTCCTCTTCGGTCACTCGTCGTTTCAGTAGGCGCGTTTCAGTATGCTCTTCTGCTTGACTGGCTTTTTCTA
>CAZBUC010000056.1:0-10959 GCA_964494965.1 uncultured Maribrevibacterium sp. | reverse complement strand
AACCACAGACTTACCATTGAGTTTGCGACCAATATTGTCAAAGTCTGCTTCGTCAGAAATGAAACGAGGACAGAATTCTGAGTTCATGAAGTGCTTCATGCTAATGATATCAGCGATGTCTTCATGTTGGCCCATTGCATAAGCAACATCAATGGCAAATGGATTATCAGAAGAGTTACTAACAACGACAACGTTAGTTGGCGAGCCGGTCGACAAAGTCATGAAAGATCCTTAACGAGGGGATAGGGAATTTAAGACAATTTTAATACTTGTCGGCGTGTTGTGATAGTACGTATTGATGATAAGTGGCATATTTATGTCAATGAAGTTTCATACTGATTCTTATTCGTATTTTTGTCTTAGGCTTATCCTAAAATAGACCGAGTCTATTCAATGGCTTTAACTCGGTGCTACCCCATTAAAAAATTAGTCCTGTCCACATTGGTGATAACAGCTTGGTTTTCTTGGGCATACCGCACCACGTGAGCAAATCAGTCGAGCTTCGTTTTCTATGCCACGTTCTACCCAGTTAATATTGAGAATTTTTGCCACGCTCATGAGGTCTTTTTTAATGTTCTTAGGAATCTGTGAAGAGCCCCCTTTGGTGACGCAAGCGTGTTTTAACTCGTGAGCGATGGAGAGGGCGTCTTTGCCTTGGGCATCGATGGCTGGATTAAGGTCGATACCAGAGCATAGAACATGATTATTGCCGGCTAAATCCTGCACTTTAATCGATTCGCAAGCGTAAATACGCGGCTCATTGCCTAGATTCAGAATAGATATTTGCGCAGATGTTCCCATACTGGGTTCACTGATTTTGCGGAACACAGACCAGTGTTGGCAAGGGTCCTCTACCGTACTCATGTTACCCCAAGGTAACGGGATGCCATTGCCTCGGTAGACTGCTTTGAGCTTACCCGGTGCGTAAGCATCGAAATAATGCCAATGGGGATAAGGCGATACCGCTGTCATGCGACGCATGGTGACGGATTCAGAAACATCGGCCAGTTTAGACGAGCTGATTTCGTAGCCATTGCGATCGAGCAGATGCCGAAAAGGCACCTTAGGACACAGCAAGGCGCCAGCAAAAAAGCTACATTCAAAATCTCGCCATGCAGACAATATGTCTTGAGCGTCCATGCCAGAGGACTGTATTTTGGCATTTTGGGCTTGCAGCGGAGATATTTCGTTGCGTCCTGTGACCAGCACGTTTTTCATACCGTCTTTGTCGTGTAAAACCGTGTGGCCTATATGAACCGCAAGGTTGTATTTTAGACGCTGCGGTTGTGTCTTCATGATTTGGTTAATGTAAATGGTGCTCGGTGGATCAAAGAATGAAGTGACCACATGACTGGCATCTATGCCCATATTTTCTAAAACGGACAAAGGCGTTTTACGAAACCACTTAATCTGCAGTCCCATTTGTTTGGTAATCGTAATAATCTCATCGAGACTTAATGGTAGGCGTTTGAGTCCCACATCTTCAGCGGCGCGTTCTAAATCTGGGAAATGATTTTGGTGATGTTCCTGATGGGCGCGGATTAAAAGATGTGCAAATTGCCGACCGCTGGTGCCTGTTTGTGACAACATTTCGGGAATGGCAATTTGTAAAATTTCTTTAGAAAATAAGAAATTCGGTTCCAATGCCATACCACTGATGCCACCACCCGATCCCTTTGAGGGCGTAATGGCGTCTTCTTCTGGAATATCATCCAAAAACCAGCTGACGTTTTTTTGAAAAACACTGGCAATGACTTCCAATACTTCTTCACTGGGGATGCGTTTACCCCGTTCAATCATAGACAAATAAGACACCGATGGTGCGGATTCAGCGTCTATTTTTATGCACCTTGCTGATAGGTCTTCCATCGTCAAACGGTTGCGTTTACGCAGATTGCGTATCTTAGTACCCAAAAAATGGGCTTTGCGATTGAGGCTATTTTTATTTTTCATTTTTGTAAAATTTACACTGTGTAATTCTTATTGTGAAATTCTATGTTAGTTGGGCGTAGACTGTAAATCAAGCAGTCGAGAGTGAGATTTCCCAGATTGCAAAACTTCTTAATAGATGAACAGTTTGATAGACGAACAGAAGGAAAGTGAAATGACCATCCCCCAACTTAAAAATAACAGCGTAATTCACCCAGGGTTTAGTCACTTCATTAATGAAGAAGTGCTACCACTTCACGCTATCGATGCCGCTAAGTTTTGGCGTGACCTTGATCAGTTGATTGCGGATCTTGCACCGATAAACCGCCAGCTATTGGCGACGCGGGATGACATGCAACAGAAAATTGACCAATGGCACCTTGCTCGAAAAGGGCAAGCTATGGATATCGCCGCTTACGAAGCCTTCTTGCGAGACATGGGTTACTTAGTGGAAGAGGGCGACGATTTCACCGTGACAACAGACAATGTGGACGCAGAAATTGCCACATTGGCAGGGCCGCAATTGGTGGTTCCAGTGAAAAATGCGCGTTTCGCATTGAACGCAGCCAATGCCCGCTGGGGAAGTTTGTACGACGCTTTTTACGGCACCGATGTGATCGCCAAAACCGCCGGGCTTGAAACCCATAAAGGCTACAACCCAGAGCGTGGTGAACAAGTCATCACAAAGGCTAAAGAATTTTTAGACGAAGTATTTCCGTTAGAGACTGGCTCTCACAAAGATGTGACCAGCTATGTGGTGTACTACCACCATCTATTGGCTTTCTTTGATGATGCTCATCAAAGTGGCTTGAAACAGCCTTCTCAACTGGTGGCGGTAAATGGACAGCGTAGTGAACCAGAAGCCATCTTGTTGAAAAACAATGGACTGCATGTAGAAATTCAGTTTGATCGTAATGGTAAAAATGGCGCCAAAGACAAGGCCAACATTAACGACATTCTTATTGAGTCGGCGCTTAGCACCATTATGGATTGTGAAGACTCTGTTGCGGCTGTGGATGCCGAAGACAAGATTGAAATTTACCGTAACTGGTTAGGTTTGATGCAAGGTACCTTGCAGGCCAGTTTCGAAAAAGACGGACAAACGCAAACGCGTCGTATGAACCCTGATCGTATTTTTACCGATTTAGATAACCAAGAATATCGTCTACATGGTCGTTCTTTGTTACTGGTTCGCAATGTTGGTCATTTGATGGAATGCGACTTAATGCAAGATGCCCTAGGGAACTTTGTGCCTGAAGGCATCATGGATGCGGTAGTTACCACCTTAATTGCCATGCTTGATTTGCAAGGCAAAGAAGGCATGACGCGCAGTCGCATTCGCAATAGTCGTACCGGCAGCATTTATATTGTGAAGCCAAAAATGCACGGGCCAGATGAGGTGGCGTTTTCCTGTCAGCTGTTTGATCGTGTCGAGCAGATGTTGGGATTGCCAGAGAATACCATCAAGATTGGCATTATGGATGAAGAACGTCGCACTACCTTGAATCTGAAAGAGTGTATTCGTCAGGCGAAATCTCGGGTGTTTTTCATCAATACCGGCTTTTTAGACCGCACGGGTGACGAGATTCATACCAGTATGCAAGCTGGGCCGTTTTTGCCCAAAGACCAAATCAAACAACAGCCCTGGATTCAGGCCTACGAAAATCGCAACGTTGATATAGGTTTGCGATGCGGGTTGCCTGGTAAAGCGCAGATTGGTAAGGGCATGTGGGCCATGCCAGACGAAATGGCCGCCATGATGACGGCGAAGATCGCACACCCAAAAGCGGGCGCAAATACCGCTTGGGTACCGTCACCAACCGCAGCCACTTTACATGCTTTGCATTATCACCAGGTTGATGTGTTTGAAATGCAGGCGCGCATTAAACATCGTCCTCAGGCGGGTCTGACCGATTTGCTTACGATCGCAACCATCCCGAGCAACTTGACCTTATCGGACCAGGTAATCGAACGAGAAATTGAAAATAACGTGCAAGGATTGCTGGGTTATGTCGTGCGCTGGGTTGAAGCGGGTGTGGGTTGTTCGAAAGTGCCTGACATTAATAATGTGGGCTTGATGGAAGACCGAGCAACGCTGCGTATATCCAGCCAACATTTGGCGAACTGGTTACTCCACGGTCTGTGCAGCAAGGCGCAAATAGAAGAAGTGATGTTGCGCATGGCTAAGGTGGTGGACGAGCAAAATAGTCGCACAGAAGGGTACCGCCCAATGACGGCCAACATAGGCGCCAGTCTTGCTTATAAGGCGGCCCAAGATCTGATTTTTAAAGGGGTGATTCAGCCGAATGGCTATACAGAACCTCTATTGCATGCTTACCGCATGCAAGTAAAAGAAACCCATTAATACCCTATGACAATCCTGTTTGAAGAGGAAAATACCATGCAAACGTATAAAAATAAAATGCAACAAGCCGCTCAAATGATCGAACAACAAGGCTCAGGTTGGGCTGCGATGAACCCTGAGTACGTGACTCGTATGCAACTGCAAAATCGTTTCAATACGGGGCTAGACATTGCTAAGTACACCGCCAAAATCATGCGTGAAGACATGGCAAGTTATGACCAAGATGCCGCGAATTACACGCAATCGTTGGGCTGCTGGCATGGATTTATCGGCCAACAAAAGATGATTTCTATCAAGAAACATTTTGGTACTACGCGTAGCCGCTACTTGTACTTGTCCGGTTGGATGGTGGCTGCGATGCGTTCTGAGTTTGGCCCTCTGCCAGATCAGTCTATGCATGAGAAAACCTCAGTCCCAGCGCTGATCGAAGAGCTTTACACCTTCTTGAAGCAAGCCGATGCCCGTGAATTGCAGCATTTGTTCAAAGAAATAGACGACGCACGTGCCGCCGGAGATCAAGTTCGTGAACAAGCCGCACAGCAAAAAGTGGATAACTTTGAAACGCATGTTGTCCCTATTATTGCGGATATTGATGCGGGTTTTGGTAACGAAGAAGCCACCTACTTGTTAGCGAAAAAGATGATTGAAGCAGGAGCATGTTGCATCCAGATCGAGAACCAAGTGTCTGATGCTAAGCAATGTGGTCACCAAGATGGCAAGGTAACCGTGCCTCATGAAGACTTCCTCGCGAAAATTAACGCGGTGCGTTACGCCTTTCTAGAGCTGGGCGTAGAAGATGGCGTTATTGTGGCTCGAACAGATTCACTAGGGGCGGGCTTAACGCAAAAGATCCCAGTGTCACAAACACCTGGCGATTTGGCTGAGCAATACAATGCCTTTATCGATGGGGAAGAAGTGACATCTTTGGATCAAATGAAATCTGGTGACATGGCGGTTAAATTGGGAGATCGCTTGATTAAGCCAACACGCTTAGCCAATGGTTTGGTCCGCTTCAAACCCGATACAGGGGAAGACCGCGTGGTATTAGATTGCATTACGTCTTTGCAAAATGGTGCGGATTTGTTGTGGATTGAAACAGAGAAGCCCCATATCGGTCAGATCGCAGCGATTGTAAACCGTATTCGTGACGTCGTACCGAATGCCAAGTTGGTGTACAACAACAGCCCATCCTTCAACTGGACGCTGAACTTCCGCCAGCAAGTATTTGATGCATGGCAGTCTGAAGGTAAAGACGTTACTGCTTACCAGCGTGAAAAGTTAATGTCTCAAGATTACGACAATACACCATTGTCAGCAGAAGCCGACGAACGTATTCGTTGCTTCCAAAAAGACGCGGCAGCACAAGCGGGTATTTTCCACCACTTGATTACGTTGCCAACATACCATACAGCCGCCTTGTCTACAGACAACTTGGCAAAAGACTACTTTGGTGAGCAAGGTATGTTGGGCTACGTAAAAGAAGTACAGCGTAAGGAAATTCGTCAGGGCTTGGCGTGTGTGAAACACCAAGATATGTCGGGTTCGAACGTAGGCGATGATCACAAAGAGTACTTCTCTGGTGCTCATGCGCTAAAAGCGTCTGGTAAAGACAACACCATGAATCAATTCGCGGTGTAATGCATCCTTCGAGATGACTAGACCCTGAAGATTGATCGCAAAGACCAACAGCTTTCCCCCTGTTGGTCTTTTTGCTTTTTACTCGGCCGGTTCCACGCGATTTCTGCCTCGATCTTTTCCTTTATACAATGCTTTGTCTGCGCGTTTTATCATTTTGAGGGCATTGTCGTTGTGTTGGAGATGTTCAGTGATTCCCAGCGTAATCGTCAAAGGAAAAGCAAATGGACTAAAGGTGTTTTTTGACACCAGTTTCCTCAATTTATCGGCGATTAAAGCCGCTGCTTCTTGGTTGGTGTAGGGTAAAATAATGATAAATTCTTCACCGCCAAATCGAGCGATAATATCCGTTCTGCGTACGTTCGCACTGAGCAAATTTGCCACCTCCACAAGGCAAATATCCCCCACATCATGGCCATATTGGTCATTAATGGTTTTGAAATTATCAATGTCGATAAGTATTAGACTTAATGGTGAAGCACTGCTAATCGCGTTGTCTAAGGCTTTGCCAAAGTAGATGTTGAGCCCGCGACGATTATAAAGATTGGTCAAAGGGTCTTTGATGTTTTCTTCTTTCAGTTTACTGGTGAGAGCGTCGTAGCGTTGTAAGAAAAACCAAGCGAAAACAGTGCTAAAAATAGTCGCGGCGACTAGCCAAAAGCCGCGATCAATGGTTTTTTCTTGTGAATAGAGTTCGCCAGTTAAGTCGATCACATGTTCACTGAAGACAGTCGCGACGACAATGGCGGGAATCAAGGTCGCCGCGACGACAATGGATTCCCGACGGCCACCAATTAATGCGGCTAAAAGGGGAGATAAGGGAAGAAAAAACGCTAACTGGCTGTTTACACCGCCCGATATTGCCAGTGTTGGCAGCATAATCACCACGGCGGTCACCAAGCATAGGCAAAACTCCCATTTGGGAAACAGTCGTCGGCGAATGACCGAGTAAACCAGCATCAGGAGAACCAAATTGCCTACAGCCACCCAGATAAAGATATTGGGGAGGTTCGTAAATAGCGGCCGCAATGCAACAGCAAAGGCCAGGATGACGATGGTCAACTCCACAATACGCAGTGTAAGGGTATGGTGTAATGTAATCTGATCACGATTTGGCATAGATGAAGATAGCTTCCTGCTGAGAGGCTTAGTACAGCGTTATTGCTACCGAGCGGTATGCTGCACGAGCCAAAAAAATTGTGTTAGATCAATTTACTACTGTGTCGCAAGCAAATAATACGGGCAATAAAGCGAATGTATATGGCTATTTGACTAAAAAATGTCCTAAGTCAATTTTTAGGCTTTGCGTGCCGCATTGCCTCATTTCATTTAATGCTTGGTTTTCGCTAAAAGTGTGTCATCAGTTGGCGACATAGTGAGTCTAAGGTGTCTCTGGTTAAATTTGTCGTTCACCCACAGAGCCAGCAAGATAATCCCACCACCAATGGCGAGGCGGACAATGTCTGCGTCACGGTTCCAGAAAATCACATTGACTAATATGCCCGCAGGAATCAAAAGGTTGTTCGCCACGGCCAAGGTGCCAATGTTGACCATAGTGGCTCCCTTGTTCCAGGCAAAGTAGCCCAAACCAGAGGCGACAATACCTAAATACACTAAAATTCCCCACTGTAAATTCGTGGTTGGAAGCTTGCTCATATCGCCCATGAAAATATAGCAAGGCACAACAACGGCCAACGCGCCGATGAAGAACCAGCCAAATACGGTACGTTGTGGTAAATCTGGACGTTCTTTGGCGATAACGCGTTTGTAACCCACTTGACCCGCAGCGAAACACACGTTGGCACACTGCACTATGAGTAAGCCTTTAATAAAGCCTTCATCGATACCTTGATAACGAATCGCAACGGCCCCTAGGATCGCTAACAAGGCGCTTATGGCAAAGCCCACGTTGAGGCGTTTATCCAGCATGTCATTGATCAGTGTGACATAAAGCGGGGTCATAACGGTAAACAGCAAGACTTCAGGGACAGAAAGATACAAAAATGACTGATAGTAAAACCCATACATGATGCCCAGTTGCAGCGCGCCACAGATCATTAATTTAAACGCGATATTTGCTTCTATTTGGCGCAGCTTTAGAAAGGGTAAAAACACCATAGTGGCCAGCGCCACGCGCATTAATACGGAAAACCAAGCATCAACTTGCCCAGCAAGATAGACGCCAATCAGACTAAAAGAAAAGGCCCAAAGTAGGGTGACGGCGAGCAGTATCGGCATAATAGAGTGTCTCGATAGGAGGTTTTAAACAGGTACCGACATGGTTAGTGTTAGGTACGTTGAAAGCGGTTATTAGTAAACTTTATTTATTTTATAGGTTTACTAATGACAAGTCAGCAAAACCTTTTGTGGCAAGAAGAGAAAAAGTACGCTCGTATGATTGGCAAAACAGGCATTAGCCGTTAATCGTTAGACATCGAGCGGTTTATGACAAAACCGCAACGGATTTAATTTGTGCAACCAAGGTTTGCCCTTTTTCGAGCTTCAAGCTGTGAGCTGATAAAGCGGTTATTTTTGCTAGCAGTGGTGTATTACCTGCTAACAAGCGAACCATCACCATGCTGGGGTCTTTGGCGTCTTTTTCCATGTCGTCGATCACGACGGTAAGACAATTAAGAATACTGGAATCTGCGTGTCTGCTGAGTGACACACTGACATCTCTAGATTGGATTCTGAGACGTACCGAGTCTCCAACGGCTTCCTTACCTTGTTTAAATGCGATGGTTTGGTTCTCAAAACCTAGCCATGACAAGCCCCATTCAGCACTCTGTTGTACGACGGTACCAGATACGACCACGCTGGCGTCTTGATACCGGGCAAAAGAGGTACCCAGTGTGCTGATTAAGCGCTGTGTGTTGCCTTTCTCTAGAACTCGGCCTTTTTCCAGCACCACCATGTAGTCAGCTAATCGAATCACTTCATCTAACGAATGGCTGACATAAAGTATCGGAATCTTAGTGCGCTGACACAGCCTTTCTAGATAGGGCAAGATATCCTGCTTTAAGGCATCATCTAACGCGGCTAAAGGCTCGTCCATTAATAGTATTTTTGGTTGAATTAACAGTGCCCGCGCCATGGCAACTCGTTGGCGTTCGCCCCCTGACAGTTGCGCCGGATACTGTTTTAAAATAGGCGTAATATTCATTAACTCGATGACTTCATCGTAGCGAATAGCAGGTTGGGTTTTGTCAGCGCGCTGAACCGAGAAACGTAAGTTATCTTGTGCTGTTAGATGAGGGAATAAGTTAGCGTCTTGGAACACATACCCCACAGGTCGCTTGTGAGGCGCTAGCCAGAAATCATGGCTCTGCCAGAGTTCGCCGTTTAAACTGATGTGGTTTGTTGAGTTCTTGGTGCTTTTTTCGAGGCCAGCGACGCATCTTAATAAGGTGGTTTTTCCTGAACCTGACGGGCCAAATAAAGCCGTAACGCCCGTATTAGGCAGTTGCAAATCAAGGTCCAGAGAAAAGTTGGATTGCCCCGTATGTTGCTGAAAAACCCGAATGTTTAAGCCTTTATCTGGTTGGGTGAAGGTCATAGTAACCCTCCTGCGGAGGCTTGGCGTTTTTGTCGTCTTTGAATACTGTATAAAAAAGCCAGCACAACAAAAGAAAAAATGACCATCAACAAAGACAATGTATGAGCTTGACCGTATTCCAGTGCCTCTACATGATCATATATTTGCACAGAGATGACTCTGGTCTCTTTAGGAATGTTACCACCAATCATGAGAACCACGCCAAATTCGCCGACGGTATGAGCGAACCCTAATACTGCTGCGCTGATATAGCCTGTTTTAGCTAGTGGCAGTACCACGTAAATAAATCGATTCCAGGGAGAGGAGCGTAGCGTTGCGGCGGCTTCTAATGGTCCTTCGCCGATGGCAATAAAGGCATTTTGCAGAGGTTGCACGACGAAGGGCAAAGAATACAGCATGGACGCCACCACTAACCCTGAAAAGCTAAATGGCAAGGGGCCTATATTGAAATAGGCTAAAAGTTTCCCCATGGGGCCTTCTGGGCCTAAAAACAGTAACAAATAAAAGCCCAAAACAGTGGGGGGAAGCACCAAGGGCATGGCAACAACGGCGTTGATAGGACCTTTTAGCCAAGACTGGGTTCGGGCTAACCACCACGCAATAGGCGTGCAAAGAAGAATTAACAACACGGTTACCAAGCTAGCGAGCTTTAGGGTTAACCAAATGGCCTCTATATCGGCAGCGCTGAGTTGCATGTGGGTAACCTAATAGGTGTCATCGGCAGGTTTGATGGGGGTGTCAGCATAACCAAACTGTTGGATTTTTGACTGCGTATCCCCACGCATTAAAAAAGCCATGAAGTCTCTGGCTAACTCGATATTTTCCGTGTGGGACAAGATCACACCTCCTTGGTCAATGGTATTATGAAGCGTGTCCGGAATGTTTACTATTTTGCCATTGAAGGGGCGAGCAAGAATTTGCGAGTAAGCAACAAGGCCCGCATCCGCGTTGCGTGAAAATACGAATTGGTACGTTTGCCCTATACTTTCACCTTTAACCAGTTTTTTCTTCACTTCCTCCCAAATAGACAGGTTGATAAAGGTTTCTTCAGCGGCCTTGCCATAGGGTGCCAGTGTTGGATTGGCGATGGCAATGCGGTTTGCTTTTAACAAAATTTCTTTTAGTGATTCTGAACCATCGGCTTGTCTTGACCAAAGTACTAATTGGCCTCTGGCATAAATCACTAGACTGTCGGCAAAAGCCAGCTGCTCTTCAACCAGTGCTTTTGGTTTTTCAAGATCAGCAGACAGAAAAACATCGTAGGGGGCTTGGTTTTTGATTTGAGCAAAGAGCTTGCCAGACGAGCCATAAGACAGACGAACTTTATGCCCGGTTTCCCTCTCAAACGTTTCAGCGAGTTGGGTTGCAGGTACAATAAAATTAGAAGCAACTGCTAAATTGAGCGTTTTAGGGGTGGTATTGGCAAGGCTGGGCGTTGAAAGCGTCATAAGGCTTACCATCACAGCAAAGAACG